>JAGYMO010000393.1 GCA_018400255.1 Deltaproteobacteria bacterium | reverse complement strand
GGCGCATTCATCCACGGCTAAAGCCGTGGCTTTCTGCGGTCGGGGTAAAGCAGATGGCTCTGGTGCAACACACCGGTGGTGGGACAGGATTCGATTTTTCTCGTCTTCGTCCCCAAGGAGAGGTGGCATCATCCACTGGGGGTGAGGCATCGGGACCAGTCTGCTTTATGAAAATATTTGAATGCGCAACAGACAATATAAAACAGGGCGGGAGACGGCGGGATGCCAATATGGGTGTGCTGCGAGTGGATCACCCCGATATAATGGATTTTGTAGTGGTTAAGCTGGATGGAACTAGCTTGCAGAACTTTAATATATCGGTAGGTGTTACTGACGCTTTCATGGAGGCCGTTCGCAATGATTATGAGTACGAGCTCATCGAGCCGAGAACGGGGCGCTCGGTAAGGAAGATCAAGGCAAAAAAGGTTTTTGATACCATCACTGAATCCGCCTGGCAAGTAGGCGATCCAGGATCGCTCTTTTTAGATAAGATAAATGCTTCGAACCCTATACCCAATCTAGGGTCTTTGGAGGCAACCAATCCTTGTGGTGAAATCCCCCTGCTTCCTTATGAATCATGTAATCTCGGTTCAATTAACCTAGTCAACATGATGGCCTCCGGACATTTACCTCGGGTCAATTGGGCAAAGCTGAGGTCCACAGTTAGGAAGGCTATACGGTTTCTAGATGATGTGATAGAAGTCAATAATTACCCCCTGCCAGAGATCGAGCCGTGTCGCGGGGAAATCGAAAGATTAGCCTGGGGGTTATGGGTTTCGCGGAGATGCTTATAAATCTTGGTGTATCCTACGCCTCTAAAAAGGCCATCAAGCTTGCACAGGATCTCATCCACGTCATATCCAACGAGGCCCTTAAAACCTCCCGGGGACTGGCTCAAGAAAGAGGGCCCTTTCCGAATTGGGAAGGAAGCATCTATGAGCATAAAGGTCTCAAGTTGCGCAATGCGGCTCGCCTGGCGGTCGCGCCAACCGGGACAATCAGCATCATCGCAGGAACCAGCGCTAGTATCGAGCCTTTGTTTGCACTGGCCTATCGCCGGGCTAATGTTTTAGAAGGACAGACACTTTATGAGGCAAACCCAATTTTTCTAGAGCATCTAAAAAATAACGGAATAGAAACGGAAGACATAATTCAGCAGGTACTGCATAAAGGAAACCTCAAAGAGGTGAAATTCGTTCCCGAGAGCATAAGAAGGCTATTTATTTCTGCCCTGGAGATATCTCCGGAAAAGCACATCCAGATTCAAGCTGCCTTTCAACGCTACGTCGAAAAATCGGTATCACAGACGATCAAACTGCCCAAAGATATCTCCCGTAGGGACATAGCAAAAACTTATATGCGTGCTTGGGAGCTGGGTCTTAAAGGGGTTACAATCTATCGTTACGGGAGTAAATCCGCACAGGTCCTTGAGCTGGGTACGGATGAGGAAGCAGGCTATATTGAGCACACCGCACAGTGCGATCCCCACAAGTGCAAACTTTGAGATAAGAAAATAAAAAATGAAGCTATAAAGGTTTTACAACAAACTTTTGTTTATATGAACTCCTCATTGAAACAACGTAGTTGAGCCCTGGGCGCTTAATAATTTTTAATTCAAGGATCAGGGCATAGTGAATAAAAAAGCATGGTTTCTCTTCTCCACTTTTATATACCGAAAAGCCCAGCAATCTTTGCGCCTTCTTCTTCCATTGCCTCATATAATAATTTTAGATTTCCCCCCTATTCTAATCTTCTGAATAAACTCAAAGGAGTATTACCAAGATGAGGAGCTATACTGGTGTTAGGTAGCTACCTACCCTGAATTGATGAATAACATTATTCGGGCGGCTGCCGTTGCATAGCCTATGAAATCAACGCGGGCAGGAAGCTCGGAGGGCTAGAATTGGTTGCGGCTGATTCAATTCATAATGTTAATATCGGAAAAAACTACATACCATATTTCTTTTAATGAAATACCTGTTTTACCCCATTGCTTTGAATTATAGGTCATACTATGGTTCATCGAGTAATAATAAAAAATTTTGTGAAAGGGGGAAAAATGTCCGAAGAGTTACTTTTTCAGAGCATGTATAAGCTCACAGAAAGGGTCAAAGGAGCGCCACTAAGAGTGGATGAAATACAATCGATGATAGAAAAATACAACAAATCTTCAGGCTCACCCTATGATAGGGCGATTTCAGCTATGACTGATGTTCTTCATTGTGAGCCCTCTTTATTGTATAAGAAAAGGGAGGCCCAGGAGGACATCGACAAAATGTTAAAAAACGTCAAGGCAAACGCTGAGGCCATATCATAGACAGAAAAAGGTATCCGCTGGTATGCTGAGCAAATGTCTAAAAATAAATTAATGGGATCATCAAAGCAAGGGCTTTACAACAATAATCTCAGAGCCAGCACCTGTAATCTTGAGATGTCATTCCTTTAATGCGTCAGGATATTCAAGAACTGCTTCGGGTATATGCGGCCTCGTTTTGACATAGCAGCGCCTTTCTAAATCAAACATATACCCGCCCTTAGACCTATATCCTTTCTCAAGCGATCTTGAGGCCAATCACCTGATTTGAGCATGGCAAATTCTAATTCTTCTTTTCCATCTCATGAAGTGCATCAAAAGATTCCAAATATCGGGAATAGCGTCTATAGGCTTGACTATATATTTCTGTATCCATTGACAAGTATTGATCACAAAAGGCTGGTTTAATAATCAATTGCTCACTAAAGTCCCCCTGAATACTCACTATTTCAGCAGCGACTATATTCTCCACTCCTCTTTTTTACCTGACTTTTATCCCAGATTATGCAGTAGGCATCGTCACGAGGGTTGAAAAACCTCAGCGAAACGCGAAGTTGGAGCGATTTTGCGCCGAAGGCATATTTGTAAATATGTTGAGAAGCAAAATCGTGAAATCCCGCCAAGGCGGGACAGCAAGGTTTTTCAGGTCGCAGTAGGTGGCTACTGCATAATCTGGGTTAAAGGCGCAGGGAAAGGGAATGTTGCCGCTGAAGGAATAAAAATTCTCTGCGAGCAAATGCAGGAACTCAAAGAAACAGAAGGGATTGCCGGAATTCACCTCATGGCTATTGAATGGGAACATAGAGTAGCCGAGATTATGGAGACGGCAGGATTCCTTCCGAGACCGAAACCGTAAAAGCTTAGTTCATGGGGTCTTTTTATTATATAGTATATCATTCAATAAGGTTCTCCCTATCCCCAGACATCGGCGTTACCATGAATCTAAGAGCTTTAGAGCTCATATTTTCCTAAAGAAGGTCGACTTTTCTTCAGTTCCAAGGCTCTCGGATTGGTCTTTTCAACAATTTCTCCATGGGGGAGCTCCGCCCCCTCCGCGTTGCCCCGATAAATCGGGGCCTGTGGTTTCCCCCACAGATACGTTGCGAAAAGACAGCACCCTTCCATTAGTCACTTCACAAAAGTCTACCCCTCTATTCGAAGTAAAAAAAATGGTCAGGCTGTTC
This sequence comes from Deltaproteobacteria bacterium, assembly GCA_018400255.1. Taxonomy (GTDB): domain Bacteria; phylum Desulfobacterota; class DSM-4660; order Desulfatiglandales; family B25-G16; genus M55B121. Next base: position 99 of record JAGYMO010000393.1, on the reverse strand, counting down.
AAAGCTCTAGAATCTATCCAACAATGAGTGCGGCAATGTGGAGTAATGGGTTTTAGAGACACTATCAGGGGTTGTTTCGGATGGATTCCTTTATTTTTC
>JAGYMO010000392.1 GCA_018400255.1 Deltaproteobacteria bacterium | reverse complement strand
GGCGCATTCATCCACGGCTAAAGCCGTGGCTTTCTGCGGTCGGGGTAAAGTAAGGCAAGCTATTTAGTGAAATCAATATATTATATGAGATGCGGAATTGGCTGCATGGTATAATAATTGATTCTCACGAGCCCAACGTTATTGTATAATAATTATATGGATTACTACGTCATCAAAATAATAGTGTTATATTGAAGAGCTGAAGTACAAAATACAGAAATGATACGTTTTGTGTAACAATAGTGTGTAACCAAAATAGTTAGCAATACTTTTTAGCTGAAGCAATAAGCTCTTTTCTAATTTTAATAAAAGGAACTCTATGCTGTCAACGTTTTTTTGGGTATTCCTGTTGAGTAATTTTTCCCCAATAATTGAAAAAGATAGACCTCTGATAAAAAGCAAGTAGATGGGCTGAAAGGTGAGAGGAAAAAAGGGTCTTGATAGATCTCCATTTTTCTGTTTTTGCTTTACAAAAAAGGGACAAAGATACCTAAGCCGTATCATGTTATGTGAGGCCTTTCGTTCTGTATTCTCGCTTAGAACGAAACAGCTGCATCTTGATAGTACATTGTAAACATATCCCGGAAAAGGGTTTAAAGCCCTTCAAGCCTTCTTGGAGACCCTAATTGGCCTTCATGAAACATGGCCTTATAATTTCTAATCCCTTGTATCTAAAAAAAGGAATATAGCTGAGGTGGTTCTGTGCATCACGTGAAAAAAATTACTCTATCTGTGCACTATTGCCTAATAACCTCATACGTGCTGATGGTGATTATTTTCCTATCTTTGTTTCTTCTAACGACTCCGCTCACCTCCACCTCGCACTGTATATAGTCTATTATTTTACTGCCCTTCGTGTCCTGATCGATAAGGTATTCTTCCTCTTTGTGTGTGGAGAGAGCAGCAGCAATTGCCTTGCCCCTTTCATCCCACAAGGCTGGAACGACAATTCCCCTCAGCTTGATAACCTTTTCGTCTTCTCTCATATCCACACACTTTCTTCCCCAATGTCATTTATCGTACTATATCTCACAGAGGCACACCAAACCCTCCGAATAGTTTCATGAAATCAGGCAGCCTTCTCGGTAGGGCCGAGTTTATCTTCAATCTTTGCAATATGGGTTTTCTTATCGTACCACCCCTCAAAAAGCACCAGGTCCGGGTATTCATCAAAAGTGGTATAATCCCTGACATCCAAACCCTTTAAGCTTGCCTGGCCTTCATCAAAAACCCGAATATCATAGTGATTTTTTTCTGCCTGAGGTCTTACCACGCTTTTAAGCTGCCAAACCCAATTAGGATCCTTACCTAAATTAACCACAAGAAATCTACCCACCGACTCTGGAATACTATGCGGTTTAGGCAGTTTCTCAACCTTTGCCTTTGGCACTTCTACTGCTTCTGATTTCTTTTTCCAAAAACTCCACGCCATATTTATCCTCCGTCTGTTAAGGTTACAATGTTTTACCCTTTGGTATGAGCAACTGCCATGCCAAGGTTATAACATATTGATATATATAACTTTATTTCATGCAAGGGTTTTGAGATATGAACTGTTAATTCCTATTTAGTCAGGAAAGAATAAAAATTACGTTTGGAAGAAGAAGAAAATAGAAATCAACATATTGAAATGATGAAGAAAATAAGTATAGGAAATGATAGTTCCGATTTTATATGTATAGGAATCCGTAGTTCCGAAAAAAATGGCAGCCACGCTTGAGCATGGCAACCCTGCAGGAAAAAATAGTTGTCGTCAATCATGGTAAAATTTGGGGGAAGATAACCCTTAAAAGGTAGACAATGCACTGTATTCTATTATCCGGTTTATTACCCTCTTCGGGCAATGGGAGAAAAACCCGTGCCTTCTCCGCTGAGGAGGATCTTGACCTCTTTAACGGGATCTCCGCTTCGCTCCACCCCCGCAGGCGGGATCTCCGCTTCGCTCCGAGAAGCGAATATCTTTGGTTATTAATTGTATCTGGCTACGCCTGCCCTCCCCGTCCCGAGACCGTGACGGAATCGGGAGGCGCGACGTATGTTCAATTTAGTCAAATATTTATTACTCTATGAAGCGGTGTTATATGCTTGTTTGTCGCAATGCCAGGTCTGGGACAGGGTCACAAAGGGGCAACGTGGCAAAGGTACGAAAAGAAAATAATGCGCCTCAAAAACTTAGTGCCTGTGTGCCTTTGTGACTCTGACCCTCAAGTTATCCCTTTTTAGGGATAGGAGTTGACTTAAAGCCCTCCTTTTTTAGGTCATATTTTTTCATCAATTTGTGTAATTGACGGGTGGTGATACCAGCTTCAAGGGCAGAGTTCTTTATCTTTCCCATATTACGACCTAATATTTGTTTAAGATAAAGCCTTTCAATATTCTCTACCCCCCTACTCCTGACCTCTGCGAGGGTAAGCAGCGGATTTACAGGCACACTTGCCAAAGGGCGCTCCGATCCAAAAAGCTCGCCTGGAAAACTCTCAGGGGTTAACACCGGCGAGGATTCCAAAATGTAGGCTCGCTCCATGAGGTTTTCCAGCTCGCGAATGTTCCCTGGCCAGGAGTATGCCATTAACGCCTCCATTACCTGGGGATCAACACCGTAAATGTCTTTTGTATTAAACCTATTCATTCTTGCAAGGAACATTTCTACAAGATGAGGTACATCTTCGATTCTATCCCTTAGTGGCGGAGCTTCAATGGGAAATACATTGAGCCTGTAATAAAGATCCTTTCTAAAATCTCCCTCGTCGCACATCTTTTTGAGATCCATATTTGTAGCCGCAATAATTCTCACATCTACCGTGATGGTTTCCTCGCCTCCGACTCGCTGGAAGGTTCTATCCTGAAGTACATGAAGCAGCTTTATCTGTGCTGACGGAGTAACAGTTCCCACTTCATCCAGAAAGATTGTTCCACCACTGGCTATCTCAAACTTGCCCAGTTTTCTCTTAACCGCCCCTGTGAAGGACCCTTTTTCATGACCAAACAGCTCGCTCTCCAAAAGTGTGTCCGGTATAGCACCGCAATGTATGGCAATAAATTGGGCTTCCCTGCGGTTACTATGGCGATGGATCAACTTAGCTAACTCTCCCTTACCTGTCCCTGTTTCACCCATGAGTAGTACTGTGCTTCTTGTTGTAGCGACAGAGCGTACTTTCTCGAAGACATTTTTCATGGCCATGCTTTTGGTCTGTACAAAATGTAATGATTCCCTTTGCCAAAATTGATCTCTAAGATAATCAAGCTCCGATTGTTCAAGTATAGATTTATGAACGGTGTCCCAGATATAAGTCAGCTCCTCTGGATTGATAGGATAGGTGAGATAATTACAGGCACCTGCTTTAACCGCGATTACTGCCTCTCTGATCATCTCCTGAGAAGACATAACTATGATCTCTGTCGCCGGACACAAATACCAGAATGCATCAAATACGGCCTTATACCCATTGTTTGCTTTCGATTTATTAAGGATTCCTATATCAATAAATAGAAAATCAGGGTGTCTGTCTTGGAGCACCTCTAACGCAGCATGTACTGTGGATGCTTTTTCAAGACTGTATCCCTCCCCAAAGCATTCGTTAAGTGCGACAAAAGCATCTTCGTTCTCTGATATTACAAGTATGCGTGCCATACCCTTTATATTATCTTGTTTCATAGTATCTCTTTGCCTTAAGGGTGTTCTATCAAAAATACTTTACCTAACAAATTATATTTTTTAATGGCAAAAAGCAAACTCATAAAATTATTGGTCTTATAAAAAAATCCTCTTATCATAAGTGCTGGAATGCCTCTAGAAAAACCTCATGGCGTCTATACAATTAACCTATCGCAGTTGTTGGTTTCTGTGTTTTCCTTGACGGCAATAGAATCTATGGAGAGATTGTAAAGACAAGCGACATAGAGTATCTTGCACTGATGAAGGAGGTCACAGGAGAGACAGAAAAACATAAGGACAGCATTGAAAGACGAATCCAGGACATAAAGGCCGAGATATAGCAGAATTGCCACATATCCACATCCACTGCCGAAAACCTGAACTCAAATTACTACGATCTGTTGCTTCCCTTATAATAACTCTATCTCTTCTGCGCAGCATCCTATGGCTTTTATATTTCTTGACTACAAGAATAATTTATGTAAGCCTTATCATTATACTATCATCATTACTCAGGCAAAATCGGTTTTGATATGCCGGGTCAAGGGCTTTCAGGAAGGGATTGCAATTTTCACCGCAGAGTCGCAGAGAACGCTGAGGAACATGTTTTTTAGCTTTCCGCTGAGAGGCCGGAAAGCTAAAATCGTCAGCCCT
>JAGYMO010000391.1 GCA_018400255.1 Deltaproteobacteria bacterium | reverse complement strand
GGCGCATTCATCCACGGCTAAAGCCGTGGCTTTCTGCGGTCGGGGTAAATTAAAAAATTGTAAAAATACGTTCATTAATGTACTATATTTAATCATTACCTTAAAAATTGTACACCCTTTCGCTCTGGTCATTTTAACATCCAAATGTTATTTTATTCACATGCTACCTTCATGTAATAGCTGAATGGATAACTGGAATCGTATATAATTGCAATAGTAGACCCAGCGCTGTTAACATTTCTGCCTTTGTAGAAGGCCTTTGATATAGATTGTCAACAATTAAATCAAAAAATGATTTTCCAAGGTTTAACAAACATAAATATCTATTAATCTTGACATAGGATTATATTTACCCTATGTTTTGCCCTACTGTGATTATAAAAATATCAAACATACATTATCCAAGAAAACTATTAATAAAAGAGATTAAATTATGAAAACAAAGCTTATTATCGCCCTTGGTGTTTTGGTTGCCGCCCTTTTATGGCTCATTATCTCGATCTACCCTGACTGGCTCTGGTTCGAGAACCTATCATTTTCTCACGTTTTTTGGACCATGCTTTTCAGCAAGCTTGGCTTTGGGGCAATTGTCTGGCTGGCATTAATTATTATCTTATTTTTTAATATCTATGCGGCAAGGCGTCTTAACAGGGAAAATGTGCGAGAAGCAGGGTTAAGTGAGGCGAACGGCTATTTTGCGCAGCTCGGAATATCAACTAATACAATCAACATCATTTTATTAGGATTTATACTGATTGTAAGTTTTATTATTGCATCCAAGGGTTCAAGTGAGTGGGATATGGTCTTGCGCTACTTATACCAGCAGCCTTTTAGCGATACAGACCCAATTTTTCACAAGAACATAGGATTTTTCATTTTTTCTCTCCCGTTTTATGCCTTTATCCAGTATGGCTTTCTCGTTCTATTTCTCTTTGCCGGAGGTATTGTTATTGTTTGGTACCTTAGGGATGGAGCTATACAGGTAATCGATTCATATACTCAAAAAGATGGCAAGGCCGTCTCCTTGCCAAAAATCACAATCTCAAAAAATGCAAAAAAACACATTATTTTCCTTGGGGGAATTATTGCCCTACTTTTATCATGGGGATACTATCTAAAAATTTATAATCTCATGTATTCTACGCAAGGCCCTGCCTTTGGCGCAAGCTTTACTGATGTCCACATAAAAATAGCCTGCTATAAAATTGCTATTTTCCTTTCTATTGCACTATCTTTAATGCTTTTTTTAAACGTATTTAGGACCGGTTCAAAGAAAACATTATGGGCAAGCATAGGCATATGGTTAGGGTTAATATTTATTTTAAATTCAATCATCCCGATGGCCGTACAAAAAGTTGTGGTAAAGCCCAATGAATTAACCAAAGAATCATCTTATATTGGATACAATATAGATTCTACGCGAAGGGCATATAATCTAAGCAAAATAAAAGACCTGGACTTTGCCGTCAATGACACATTAACTTTTAATGACATCGAGAAAGAGAGCGCAACGATCCAAAATATACGAATATGGGATGAGAGACCGCTCCTTCAAACATACAGACAGATTCAATCCATTCGACTTTATTACGATTTTAATAATGTTGATGTAGATCGTTACACAATAGACGACCGATACAGGCAGGTTATGCTTTCAGCCAGAGAGATGATTGTAGATCAACTTCCTCAGCAGGCCAAGACCTGGGTAAACAGACACTTAATCTATACACACGGTTACGGTGCGGCTTTAAGCCTCGTAAATAAGGTAAACACCGAAGGCCTCCCTGATCTCTTAGTCAAGGACCTTCCCCCGTCATTTATACCTGATCTTAAAATAGAACGCCCCGAGATTTATTACGGAGAAAGAACAGATGATTATGTCCTGGTAAAAACCAAGGCTAATGAATTTGATTATCCAAAAGGTGAAAAGAATGTTTATGCTACATATACAGGCAATGGAGGAATTCCAATTACATCATTTTTAAGGAGAATTTTCTTTGCCATTGAATTTCTCGATCCGCAAATATTGTTTACCAATTACCTAAATGACGACAGCAGAATAATGTATAATCGACGCGTAAGCAGCAGGGTGAGTTCAATTGCCCCATTCATTGACTATGACAACGATCCTTACCTCGTTATCTCTCAAGGAAAATTCTATTGGATTATAGATGGCTACACAACCTCTAATATGTATCCTTATTCGATAAGATCCACCCCGCGTTTTAAAAATAAAAGACTAAATTATATTCGAAATTCTGTAAAGGTAACAGTTGACGCCTATACTGGCGATGTCCGTTTTTACATGATTGACAAAGACGACCCTATTGTAAAGACTTACGCGGCTATATTCCCAGACCTGTTTACGCCTTTCGAGCAAATGCCTTCTCATTTAAAGAATCACATACGCTACCCTCGGGAGCTTTTTAAAATACAGGTAGATGCATATACAAAATATCATATGAAGAATATCCAGACCTTTTATAATCAAGAGGATCTCTGGCGTATCCCTGACGAGTTATATGCTGAAAGCAGACAGGAAATAAAACCCTACTATGTCATAATAAAATTACCCGGGCAGGAGAAAGAGGAATTTCTTTTAATGCTCCCTTTTACCCCTTCCGGCAAAGATAATATGATTGGCTGGATCGCTGCCAGAAGCGACCTTCCCAATTACGGCAATATTTTAACATATAAACTACCTAAGGAAAAACTCATTTACGGGCCTATGCAAATCGAGGCAAGGATCGATCAGCAAACAGAAATTTCAAGAGAATTTAGCCTCTGGAGCCAAAGGGGATCAAGGGTTATCAGGGGCAATCTTTTGGCAATACCTGTGAGCGGAACCTTTATATATGTTGAGCCGGTATATTTGGAAGCAAAGCAGGAAGAAAGCGAGCCATTACCACAAACACAAACAAGCAAGAGGGGAATTCTGGGCAAACAACAACAGAGCCAAGACAGTGGAATGTTAAGAAGACCTGGCAAAGCCAAGAAAACATCTCTTCCTGAACTTAAAAGGGTCATAGTAGGATTTGGCAACCGCCTTTTGATGGAGAAGAACCTTGATGATGCGCTTCGTGGCGTGTTAGGTGAAGGTATTATTACTGAAAAGATCTTCTCTGAGCCTACTTTGGAAGTGCCTTATGGTTCAAGTCTTGTCGAATCGGCATTAAAGTATTATAACGATGCTAAAGAAAAATTACGCCAGGGAAATTGGGCAGGATATGGTGAGGCGCTGGAAAAACTGGAAAATACACTGAAGAAGCTGTCCAAAAAAAGTGATTAAATAATGCCTGCATACATAGTGATTTGCCCGGAATGCTTGTTTTTTATGGAACATCTATCCGTTCCTTTAAGACTGCCCGTATCATCGCTTTAAAGTGCAGCATAAATAAAGAATCCGTGTTAATCTGTGTTCATCCGTGCCCCATTAATAGCAGGCGGATAACAATAAACTTTAAAAGATTGATATGGAACTGCGGTTTCTTGGCAACTCAGATGTAAAAATAACACCTGTCATTATGGGCACCTGGCAGGCAGGGAAAAGTGGTTGGCCGGGTGTAGACGATGCAGAAATGACGAGGGCGATACGAGCCGCCTTTGATGAAGGTATTACTACCTTTGATACCGCTGAAGAGTATGGCTGGGGTTATTCTGAAAAAATTTTAGGCTCTGCCTTACATAATGTTAGAGATCAAGTTATCTTTGCAACCAAGGTACATCCAAAAAACCTTGAACATGATCAGCTTATAACATCATGTCATCAATCCCTTAAAAATCTTAAAACAGACTATCTAGACCTATACCAGGTTCATTGGCCCTCGGGTTCTTGGGGTAGTAAAGAGGTCCCCATTGAGGAAACCATGGAGGCCATGAATGAATTAAAGAGGCAGGGGAAAATCCGTGCAATCGGTGTATCAAATTTTTCGGTAACCCAGCTTCAAGAAGCGATGAAATTCGGCCAAATAGATAGCCTCCAATCACCACTTTCTCTTTTCTGGCGCCAGGTAGAAAAGGAGCACATACCTTTTTGCATTGAAAAAGATATTACTTTTCTCGCATACTCTCCCCTATCCCAGGGAATACTTGCAGGCAAATTTCAGCAGGGCCATAAATTTGCAAAGAAAGACCATAGAAAAAGGAACAGACTTTTTCAACCGGGGAATTGTAAAAGAGTGCAGAGGGCCCTAAAAAAACTTGAGCCTATAGCAAAACGCAATAGTATTAGTATGGGTCAAATGGCATTAGCTTGGGTTATGGCTCATCCTCATACATACCCAATAGCCGGCGCAAGAAATAGTGAACAAGCCGTACAAAACGCAAAAGCTGTCTCTGTTAATCTCACACCCAAAGACTTATCAGAGATAGAGGCCATTAGCCTTATTGTTACAAGCCATCTTGATGATAATCCAATCATCTGGAAAATTTGATGTTATATCAAAGGTCAAGCAGGTTACAATTAGTCGCCTCTATTATCAAATACCCTTTTACTCTTCCTCTCGGATCGTGGAAGTGATCCATACTCCACTATCTCTATGTTTCCGCTGACCATTATTTGTTTTTTGATCTCGCTGCCTATATTTTTGGTCAATTCCGTGTCTCTATCACTATTGATACCCTGGCCGCGCTCTACCTTAATGGTCATATAATCTTTCCCGTCCGCCTTCCTGTCCAGTATAATCTGATATTCACTGCCTATGCCATCAATGCCGGATAATACATGATCCACCTGTCCCGGGTAAATATTCACAGCGCGAAAAATAATCATATCATCGGAGCGACCCAATAGGCGATCATGCCTTGGCAAAATTGATCCACACTGACACCTGCCTGGTATCAATCTCGTAAGGTCCCTCGTGCGATATCGAATTAGTGGAGCTGCCTCTTTTTTCAAGGTAGTTACAACCATCTCCCCTATTTCTCCCTCGGGCACCGGCCTTAATGTATCAGGATCCAATATTTCTAAAATATAATAGTCAGCCCAGTAATGGATTCCCGTGTGATAGACGCAATCCAAACCGGTACCGGGGCCGTAAAGCTCAGTCATTCCGGGTATGTCAAATATGTGCTCCACGTTTAAAAGATCCTTAATACGTTCCCTCATCGAATCGCTGGATCTTTCCGAACCGAATATAACCTTCTTTACGTTAATTTTATCTCTTAGGTTTCTCTTTTCTATCTCCTCCGCCATAAGAAGCCCCATGGAGGCTGTGCAGCATAATACAGATGACTGAAAATCTTCAAGAAATGTACATTGCATATCTATATTGCCAGGGCCTGCGGGGATAGCCATAGCACCAAATTTTTCACAACCAAGCTGAAAGCCCACACCTGCCGTCCACACACCATATCCAACAGCAATCTGTACCCTGTCTTCCTCCGTTAAGCCGGCCATCTCGTAACATCTGGCAAAGAAATTCGCCCAGTCATCTATATCCTTTTGTGTATAACTCAAAACCTTCCTCTTCCCTGTTGTACCAGACGATGCATGAATCCTTACAATGTCTTTAAACGGTACTGACCGCAAAGGAAAGGGATAACCATCTTGAAGGTCTTTTGACGTAGTAAAGGGAAGTTTTTCAATATCATCAAGGGACCTGATATGTTCAGGTCTAATACCTGTATCATCCAATTTATTCCTGTAGAAGGGGGAACCATTATACGCGTGGTTCACAGTCCATTGAAGGCCTCTAAGTTGCAATTCTTTTAACTCATCCATTGTTGCCACTTCAGGCATG
>JAGYMO010000390.1 GCA_018400255.1 Deltaproteobacteria bacterium | reverse complement strand
GTATGATGTACAGGCTCATATTATAGAGCTGTTGACAGAGTATATTGAAAGGATAGAGAGTGAATAATATCATGGCAGGCGTGGCGTGGTCTGGCAAGGCTTGGCAAGGCCAGGTGAGGCGTGGCAAGGCTCGGCAGGCAAGGTAAACTTATAAAGGGAGGTGATGTATTATGATCTGAGTAACTAAAATAATTATAGAATAAACATAACACTAATGGACACATTAAAATACGAAAGGAAAATATATCATGACACAATCAACAAAAGCAGTGCAAATATCTGCACCGAAAATAGTAACCGCTGTGTTTGAAATTATAGGCATAGCACCGTTAGTTATTCATAGATTCAGCACAAAAACAAAAAATGAAATGAAATTAAAAATGGAAACCGGCAAGGCTGCTTCCAGTAAAAAAAATAGGGAAGCTAAAGATACCAATGATTTATATCAGGAAGCTCGATATGTTTCACCTGAAGGATGGGATGGCTTCCATGCCGGAGCTATACGAGCAGCATTAATTTCTGCTTGTAGATTGGTTGGCTTTAAAATGACACTTGCAAAACTTTCACTTTTCGTAATTCCTGATGGGTGGGATGCACAAGAGCCGCAAATACCACTTGTTAGAATATATGGAAAGCCGACCAAACAAGAGGATATGGCAAGGGTAGAAACTGGACAGCCTTATGTTACAATAAGGGCAGCCTATCATGACTGGAAAGCAAAAGTACAAATTAGGTTTGATGCAGACCAATTTACTATTGATGATGTTTATAACCTGCTCTATCGGGTTGGTTTACAGGTCGGTATTGGCGAAGGTCGCCCGGACAGTAAGAAAAGCACTGGCATGGGCTGGGGATTATTTGAAGTAAAGGGAGGAGAAATACGTAATGAAAAAAAGTAATACAATAAAGAAAATAGAATACACCGCTCCGGCTTCTATATCTGAAGAGTTGGAGCTAATACAAACTATGAATGGTGGATTATTAGAACCTGCTAAGGTCGTTGAATATGCAAAAGATTCAAATACTTTATTGCATAAGAAGTTTGAATGGGACGATTCAAAAGCCGCTCAAGATTATAGATTATGGCAGGCACGGCAAATAATACGTCTTGAATTAACTATCGTTGATATAAAATCAAAAGATGCTGAAAATATTTTTATCAAACATTTAGATGAAGATGATGATAAAAAAGTATTATCTGTTCGTAGTTTTGTATCATTAACCTCAGACCGGCATGGAGAAACAAGCGGATACCGCACAATCTATGACGTTATGTCAGATATTGAATTGAGAGGGCAGCTCCTTGCCGATGCCAAAAAAGACATGGTTACATTTAAAAGAAAATATGGTATGTTAAAAGAATTATCAGATGTCTTTGAGGCAATGAGTAAAGTATAAGAAGTGTGTCACCCGGCTTGGCGTGGCTTTGCAGGTGTGATGAGGATAGGTTTGGTGAGACCCGGCGAGGTGGAGCAAAACAATGCAGGTGAGGAATGGCGGGGCCTGATGAGGCATGGCAGGGTGAGGCATGGTGCGATATGGCAAGGCAGGTTTGGCGAGGTGAGGCACGGCCTGGCGAGGACTGGCAGGGCAAGGTAATGCAAGGCTTGGCATGGTGAGGCAGGCAAGGCGGGGCAAGGCATGGTGAGGCACGGCAAGGCAGGGTGAGGTTTGGCAAGGCTCGGCAGGCGGGGTGTGGCCAGACCAGGCTCGGT
>JAGYMO010000389.1 GCA_018400255.1 Deltaproteobacteria bacterium | reverse complement strand
GGTGTTTATTATATAAAAATTCCAACATAATTATTTGATTAAATAAAATCTTAGAGGGCTCTATGGATGCTGATTTAAAAAAGTCGGATAAATATGGGTGGGTATTTTTAATCGCCGGTTTGATTGGGGCTCTAATTGTAGGTTGGATTATCTTTCCCGCCCTTCTTTATTCTAAAAAGGAACAACCAATACATTTCAGTCATGCTAAACATGGCCCGGACTCAGATGCTGGGATGAGTTGTGAGGATTGCCACTTTTTTTATGAAGACGGTAGTTTTTCCGGCATACCTAAAATTGCTAAGTGCATCGAGTGTCATGAAGATGCGGAATTACCGTTGAGTGACAGCGAGGAAGAAGAGAAATTATTTACAGATTATATTGTTCCAAATAAGGAAATACCATGGCTTGTTTATTCCCGACAACCTGAATGTGTTTATTTCCCACACATGGCACATGTTAAAATGGCAGACATCGAATGCAACGTTTGTCATGGAGAGATGGCCAAACAGGATTCAATGCCTGTTTATAAGGTTAACAGGCTAACAGGGTATAGCATTGACATCTGGGGAAGAAATATCGCAGGCCTTAAGAAGAATACATGGGATCGAATGAAAATGAATGACTGCGCTGAATGCCATACTGAACACAACAAGGAAAATAATAATGCATGTTTTGTATGCCATAAATAAGGAACCGGAAAATGGAATTTAGCCGAAGGAATTTTATAAAATTTGTCGCAGGGGGGGCAGCTGGAACCATGCTATCTCCACTACCATGGAAGCTGATAGATGACATAGCCATCTGGACGCAAAACTGGTCCTGGGTGCCTGTGCCTGCTAAAGGCAGGTTTTCTACCGAACACACGGTGTGCACGCTTTGCCCTGGTGGATGTGGAATAGAGGTAAAAAAAATTGGTGAAAGGGTGGTAAAGATACATGGAGGGGAAGGCTTTCCGGTAAACAACGGTGCCATATGTCCACTCGGCGCTGCGGGCCAGCAAATACTATACAATGAAGGCATACGCTGGCAGACACCAATGAAGAGGGTTGGATCTAGGGGATCGAAAAAGTGGGAAGAGATTTCATGGTCACGTGCAATTGAGGAGATAGCCTCAAAAATAAATTCCTTACGGGATAAGGGAACACCCGAAAAACTTGCAGCAATCGATGGAAATTTCTCTCGTTCTACTCTGGCCCTCCTTATAAAACGATTTGTCAATGCCATTGGAAGCCCAAATTACATAACTACCCCAAGTGAGGAAGATACCTACTCCATGGCCTTTCAGATTATGCAAGGAAATAAAGGCCCCGTAGCATTTGACCTGGAAAACGCAGATTTTATATTGAGCTTTGGATGTGGCCTCCTTGACGGCTGGGGGGCGCCTGGAAGGATGTCCAATGCCTGGGCCTATTGGTCCGCTGACAAGCATGCAAAACCCTATATTGTCCAGGTTGAGCCAAGGTTATCAAATACTGCATCAAAGGCAAATATGTGGCTTGCTCCTTACCCGGGCACAGAATCCGCGCTTGCCCTCGGTATAGCTCATGTGATTATACGAGAGGGATTGTACAATAAGGAATTTGCAGAGGACTATGCATTTGGTTTTCAGAATTGGGTAGACGAGGAGGAAAAAAAACACAAGGGTTTTTCCACTATTGTAATGGAGAAATATACGCCTCAGGCGGTGCAGAAGATAACAGGAATAGACAGTAAGGAGATTATCAATTTAGCAAAAAAGTTTGCAACAGCCAGCAGGCCTATTGCTCTTGCCGGCAGGGGCAAGGGTATTTTGCCAGGCAGTCTGTATGATTTTATGTCCATACATAGCTTGAACGCATTGGTAGGAAGAATAAATAAGAAGGGAGGGGTTTTAGTACCGGATGAGCTTCCCCTGGCACAATGGCCGGATATAGAATATGACTCTGTTGCCGCGGATAGTGTGGCAAAAGAACGAATTGATAAGGCTGGAAGGGGACAATACCCTTTTGCAGAGAGCTTGATAAATAAATTTGCGCAGGCAGTTAATGATGGCAGCTCTGTCGTGGAGACCCTTTTAATATTTTCTTCTAACCCGGCATATAACACACCGAATAACACCGATTTTATAAAGGCATTAGACAAGATCCCATTTATTGTCAGTTTTTCCCCATTTATCGACGAAACATCATTATTCGCCGACCTGATACTGCCTGATCATACCCATCTTGAAAAAATGATGGATACAGCATGGCCTGCGGGGTTGCAGTATCCTGTTTATACGCTTTCCAGGCCGGTAATCAAACCCCTTTACCATACAAGGCATAGCGGGGATGTCATTGTATCGCTGGCAAAGAAAATAGGGGGATCTGTTGCCCGCTCATTCATATGGGATGACTTTGAGCATGCCCTGAAGGATAGAGTAAAGGGACTTTATGAGTCTGGGAGGGGAGAGATTTCATCTAATAAAGAGGTTTCTCCTTGGAAAAACTTGAATGCAGCGCATTTATCAAAGAAGACGTACACGTCCTTTGATTCTATGTGGGAGGAGCTAAGGGGAATTGGCTGCTGGTTTGAGCCTGAGCACTCTTTTGGAAATTGGTCAAATATATTTCACACAAAGACTAAAAAATTCGAGTTTTTTTCCACAGATATAGATGATTCTCTTAAAGGTTATGCGGGCAAGAGGCCTGTTCAAGATATTTTGGCGACTCTTGGAATTAGCTCCAGCGGGGATGAGGTAAACATGCCTCATTATGAAAAAAAGGGAGCAAAAGGGGAGAGGGAAGACAATGGCATTGTTTTCCTACCCTTTGAGATTATAAATTTAGCGAGCGGCTGGGTAGGGAACCCGCCTTTTCTGAACAAGACGCTATTTGAAAGCCAGCTAAAGAGAGACGATATTTTTGCAGAGATTAACCCAAAAACAGCATCTCAATATGGCCTTAAGGAGGGCTCAAGGATTACCGTTAGGTCTTCTAAGGGAGAGATACGGGTAAGGGTGCATATCTTTGATGGGGCCAGGCCCGGCATTATTTTTGTGCCTGCTGGGCTTGGGCATACCGCATACGATAAATATTTAAAAGGTAAGGGGGCAAACCCCTATACTATCATTGATGGCACAGAGGACCCTTTGACAGGGCAGCCTGTATGGTGGGATACAAGGGTTGAGATACTAAAAATTTAGTGATTTTGAGGGTTACGTATTATGTAACGGAATTTTTCAGCCAGGACAGAGAGGTTAGTTTTTGGGGGTCTAATGATTAATGAAAAAATTTCTGGTCAATCAATCTATAAGGATCGGTGATGAAAAAGGACAATAATAACAGAGGCGCGAGATACGGCATGGTTATTGACTTGGATAAATGCACCGGCTGCGGGGCATGTGTTGCTGCCTGCGCCTCTGAAAATAATGTTCCTGTTATGCATGATGAGTCAGATAAAACAAGGAGCATAAACTGGCTTCAAATATACAAAATAACAAATGGTAAAGAGTTTCCGGATATAGAGATTGCGTATATCCCGAGACCGTGTATGCAATGTGATAACCCGCCATGTGTTCCAGTTTGCCCTGCAACTGCCACTAAGAGGGACCCAAATACCGGAATAATCAGCCAGATTTATACAAGGTGCATAGGATGCCGTTACTGCATGGCTGCATGTCCTTATCACGCCAGGAGCTTTAATTGGTTTGACCCGCCTTTCCCTAAGGGCACTGAAAGATCTCTTACCACTGAGGTTTCTCCAAGGATGAGAGGGGTGGTGGAAAAGTGTACCTTTTGTCATCACAGGCTTATGAGTGCCAAACAAAGGGCTTATGCAGAGGGAAGAAGGGAGCTAAGGGAGGATGAATATATACCTGCATGTGCAGAGGCATGCCCGGTAAATGCTATTACCTTTGGTGATCTGAATAACCCCAAGCATAAAATTTCACAGCTTATTAAAAGCAAGAATGCCTTTAGGCTACTGGAAAAACTTGGCACGGAACCAAAGGTTTACTATCTTAGCAGTAAAGAGTGGGTAAGGCGCATGGCGGATAACTACCTGCAGGGTGAATTTGAAAGCAGGAATTAAAGAGCTGGAGGAATGAAATGGACTTAGCCTTGATTCCCAATGGTGTTCAACGATGTTCAATGAAGACATTTTTGTCTTGGTCAATTCTATGGCTGGCAATTATCGCCTGGGGTGTGGTGTCAGCCTTTTTTTGCCTGTATAAGGGGTTAAACCAGACAAACATGAACCAGTATTTTGCGTTTGGTTTGTGGATTGTCTTTGACCTCTCTTTAATAGCCCTTGGAGCAGGGGCTTTTTTTACAGGATTTTTGACGCACATCATAGGGGGGATTTTTATTTATCCATACAGGGACAACCTAAAGGCTGTTGTGAATGCAGCAGTTGTTATAGGTTTTATCTGTTATTCATCTGCGATTGCAATGCTCGGTATTGATATAGGCCAACCTCTAAGGGGCTGGTTTATATTTTGGCATGCAAATGTACATTCTATGCTTACAGAAGTTTCTTTTTGCATCACTGTATACCTTGGTGTCCTTACAATTGAATACCTGCCAATAATACTTTCTAATAGAAAATTACGCGAGGTCCCTGAACTCAACCTGTTC
>JAGYMO010000388.1 GCA_018400255.1 Deltaproteobacteria bacterium | reverse complement strand
AATCAATTGAGCTCACAAGCATTTGAAGTGGAGCATCGGGGCTTCCGATGGGAGAAGGAATGTACGATATTATCTTGTTCAAAAGAGGCTTAAGGTCTTTTCCGGGTTTATCAATATCGTCAGTAGCAATCCCATTTTTTGCAGAGCAATAGACAACCGGGAAATCTAAAATGGTATCCGGTGAATCTAGTTTGACAAAAAGATCAAAAACCTGATCAACTACCCAAGACGGCCGAGCAGAAGGCTTATCAATTTTATTAATAACTACAATAACGGGTATATTCAGGGATAGTGTTTTTTTCAGCACAAAATAGGTTTGCGGCATTGGACCTTCCTGAGCATCAACAAGCAAAAGGGCTCCATCAGCCATCTTTAGCACACGCTCCACCTGTCCTCCAAAATCCGCATGGCCAGGTGTATCAATAATATTTACCCAATAATTGCTGTATTGAAAAGAGCCATTTTTTGAGGTAATGGTTATTCCTCTTTCTCTCTCCAGATCCATAGAATCCATTAGTCTCTCAGCGACAATAAGGCCTTTCCTGAACAAGCCGCTTTGATGAAAAAGCTGGTCAACAAGGGTTGTCTTGCCATGGTCCACATGGGCAACAATTGCAATATTTCTAATGTAGTCTTGATTCATATTTTCTCACTAATCTTATAATCTTCAAAAAAACACCTTTCATGAAAATCTAAGAAGAAGCTCTTTTAAACGGCAGGGATTATTTTTCAGGTTTTATTATGTCAAATAATTCTTTAAAGCAGTCTATGATATAATCGGCTCCAGCTTTTAACAAATTATTTCTGAGAATAGTTTGATCAGGTGATGGTGATAAAAACCCCACACCCTTAAACCCAGCTTTAGATCGAGAGGCTGCAATCATATCATCGGGCATGTCACCAATGTAATAAAATCCACATACCTTATTTTTTATGCTTCCTGAAATTGTGTCAAGCATATAAGGACTAGGTTTAACTAAGGACGTAATCTGTCCTGTTTTTTTCAATATTCTTTTCTCTTCCTTTATGCAATCATCTAATGTGAGTACAATCGAGAAATATTTTCTAAGATCAAAAAGCTTAAGAGCATAATCTGCCTCAATTTTAGGCCTTCCCGTGGCAATGGCCAGGATATTTTCCTCTAAAAGGGCATCGAGAAAATCCTGTCTTACTATAGGTTTTTCTCTCTTTATATAACCATCAGCTTTATAAATCGTTGGCGGTATTCCGTAAATAGATTTAAACAAACCTTTGCCGAGATATAGTTCCTGAAAGATCTGTTTTATGATATTACCGCTTCCTACATCACCTTCATAAAAAGTCTCAACAAGCTTATTTTTTCTTCTCTCCCTGCTTTTTACTAAAGTGGTTAGGGGTTTTCTTTCTGATCTTAAAAAATCGGCAAGATCTTTAACATCAAACAGGCTCATAATTTCTTCATGCAACAGCCATAAAGTCTGGTCCTGATCAAACCCGTGCCCTTGCCTTGAGGACCTATGCTCCTGAAGTATCATCTGAATATGTTTAGTGTTCAATGTTTTTACAAAAGAAAACAGAAGACAAATGATCCAAAAGGATAGGTCCCAGTCGTTGTTAAGCCCTCCGCTTTGCTTAAACTCGCCAAGATCCTCTAGGCTAAATAAAGGGTCCGGTAGCCTTTCGGAAGAAAGCGCCTTATTGAAGAATAACCGGACAGTTTCTCTTACTGTATCCCTGTAAGATCCTGATACATCAATTATAACACCGTCCATATCAAAAACAATCAATTGTTTCAACTATACACCATTCTGTATATCAAATCAAATACTTAAAGGGGTAACATCAGTGCAAAAATTTTCCGCTATGTCAATTATTTCGTTTATCGAAGAAATAGTGAGGTATTTTTTGTCTGAATACCGAGCTTTCTTCTCCCCTGCCCTATCAATAAGCACGGCAATCTTTGCCCAATCTAAAAGTGGACGATCTGTGTATCCGTCACCTATAGCAATGGCATTTTCTTGATTTATATTTAACTGCTTGATCAATTTTAGCTTATCTTTAGGGTCAGGAATATGGAAATCCATCCCAACTATATGGCCACTCTCAATCTTAAAACGGTTTCCCTCTATTAAATTAAAGCAGTTCTCTATACCAGCATAACGTAAAATTCTTTCACTTAAATCTACCGTGCCACAGCTGATTACCATCATATAATGACCATATTGTTTAAGTTTAAGAAAGATTTCTCGATCTTCAGTCGATATCTTTTTTGCAAGCATCTTGGCAATTCCATCAATAGTTTCTACCTTAGTATTTATCAGAAAATGCGCGAAAAATTTCTTAAATCTCCTCCTGAGCATTTTTTTCATGTCTGCGTATATCATGGCTTTCGCAAAAAGCCGCCTTACAGGATGCATTCTTTTGCTCATTTGATTTAAGATATACATGACCGTTTCCTGTTCACTATCATAAGGGTCTGACGGGAGGATTGTACCATCAAAATCCCATATAATGATATATTTTTTCATTTCTAATTAACTGTGGGTATTATTAGACAGCGTTAATTATACATTGTTACACATTCTTAAATTCTATCTCACATGAAGAAAAAGAGAGAAAAGAAATATAACTACTTAGGCTATATTTGAAAAGAGAAATTTTTTAAGAATCTATTATAATTGCGGTTTGGGGTTAGCTTAAAAGATAAAAAAGTCTAACTAAAATGGCCCTAATATGTTATAAATTTTTATAATTGCTTCATAACAAATCTGTCCATTGCCAAATGAATAATTCTCAGCTTGGTGCGCATAACCACGTTTAATAAAATGGAAATTCCTCAAAATGAAAATTATACTATTCATAAAGCGACATAAGTGGAGATTTTAAAGGGAGGTATATATGAAAATAGGGTTAATTGGTTTGCCTAATTCTGGAAAAACAACAATTTTTAATACATTAACAAAATCAAAGGCAGAGGTTACAGAATACGCCAGCAAAAAAGCAGAACCAAATATAGCAGTAGTAAATGTAATAGATGATAGGGTCAATTATCTTTCAGCGATGTATAAACCTAAAAAAACTGTATATGCAACCATTGAATTCATTGATTTTGTCCTGCCTGCTAAAGAGTCTGAAAAATCTGATATATTCTCAAGCTCTTCAATGGCTATGATAAAAAATACGGATGCGCTTGCCCTGGTAGTGCGCAACTTTCAGGATAATTTAATGGGGGCGCCTCACTCCCTCAATGATATTAATCAAATTAACACTGAATTAATGCTTTCCGACCTTATAATTGCGGAAAATAGATTAGAAAAAATAGAATTAAGTTTCAAGCGGGGTCAAAAAACAAATGAACTCCAATTGGAAGAGAAAACTATCAGGAAGATTCACGAGCAGCTGAACAGCAATAAAGCAATTCGGGATATGAAATTCAGTGAATACGAAGAAAAGGCCATTAGAGGATTTCAATTCCTTACGAAAAAACCGATCATGGTAATTCTCAATTCAGGGGAAGATAACTTCGGAAAAAATGAAGGCTTATTAAAAGAGATAAGTAAAAATTATAAGTGTATTGAATTTACAGGGAATTTTGAAATGGAATTATCCCAGCTTGATGACGATGAGGCAAAAATATTCATGGAAGATATGGGTATAGTTGAGTCTGCGAGAAATAGGCTGACAAAATTTGCCTATGATATTGTTGGGTATATAAGTTTTTTTACAGTGGGCCCTGATGAAGTAAGAGCCTGGAATATTCATAAAGGGGAAACTGCGGTAGAGGCTGCCGGAACAATTCATACGGACCTTTCACGCGGATTTATTAGGGCAGAATGTTTTTCGTATGAGAATCTTATAGAATCTGGTTCTGAGAAGGCTGTTCGCGAAAAGGGTTTATTCCGCCTCGAGGGAAAAGATTATATAGTTCAGGATGGAGATATTTTAAATATTAGATTTAATATTTAATGTGGATGACGCTACTTTTGCGAAAGTGCAAAAATTGTTTTAATTTAACATTAAGCACATAACATACTCATTTCAAATAAGAATTTATAGCTACCGAGTAGTTGTTGTGCAATTTTGCAATATAATATCCTGCCTAATTTCTACTCATTATTTTTTTTATGCACCTATGTTATTGATATTTATTACTTATTTCAGTATTTCTCCAAACCATATTTTTTGGCACCAAACTTGCTCAATTTTAACAAGAAAAGAGTAGCTATCACTTCTGAGTCCCTAAAAAAATAATGATATGGACCTTTTGATAAAAAGTGTGAAAAGGCTAATCCGTAGAATGATTTAAGGCTTTATTGAACTAGTCAAAAACTATCATCCATCATTTTGTGAAAGAAAGGAGGAACCCATGAGAATTAGTAGAAGAGATTTCTTCAAAATGTCCGCAGGAGCAACCGCAGGCGTTATGGCTTTTGGTTTGGGTATGGACTTGACACCAGTCAAGTCTTATGCCCAAACATTAAAAATCAGGTATGCGAAAGAGTCCACCACAATCTGTCCCTATTGCGCGGTAGGGTGCGGAATTATCGTTCATACCAGTAAAGGTGCGGATGGCAGGGTAATTAACACAGAGGGTGACCCTGAACATCCCATAAATGAAGGCAGCCTCTGTTCTAAGGGGGCAGCATTAAGCCAGCTTATAAACAACAAAAATCGTTTAACCACACCACTTTATCGTAAACCTTACAGCTCCTCATGGCAAAAAGTCTCCTGGGATTGGGCACTTCAGAAGATAGCCTTGAATATCAAACATACAAGGGATGCAACCTTTACCTATAAAAATAGCAAGGGGCAAATAGTAAACCGCACAGAGGGTATCGCTCATATAGGCAGCGCAGCCTTAGATAATGAGGAGTGCTGGGCTATACAAGCCATGATGAGGGCAATGGGGCTTGTTTATATTGAGCACCAGGCTCGTATCTGACACAGCGCAACTGTTGCGGCTCTGGCAGAGTCGTTCGGGCGTGGCGCGATGACGAATCACTGGATAGATATCAAAAACAGCGATTGTATTCTGATCATGGGTTCCAATGCCGCGGAAAATCACCCGATTTCATTTAAATGGGTAAACGAGGCAATGAAAAAAGGTGCCAAACTGATAAGCGTTGATCCCAAATTTACGCGAACATCTTCAAAGGCAGATTTTTATACAGCATTGAGGTCAGGCACTGATATAGCATTTTTAGGCGGCATGATAAAGTATATCATAGAAAATAATAAATTTTTTAAGGAATATGTTGCAGACTATACAAATGCTTCATTTATTTTGAGTGATAACTATTTTTTCAAAGATGGTATCTTTTCTGGTTTTGAGCCACAAACAGGTAAATACAATAAGGATGCATGGGCGTTTGAAAAGGACACCCAAGGGAATCCAAAAAAAGATGTGACCCTGGAAAACCCTCGGTGTGTGTTTCAACTATTAAAGAAACACTATAGCAGGTATGACCTTCAAACAGTCTCAGATACTACGGGAACTCCTAAAGAGGACCTTGTTAGTGTCTACGAAATGTATTCTTCGACCGGCCAAAGGGAAAAGGCCGGTACTATAATGTATGCAATGGGATGGACCCAACATACAGTGGGTGTTCAGAACATTCGAACCATGGCAATAATCCAGCTATTGTTAGGCAATATGGGGATAGCGGGCGGTGGTGTAAATGCCCTCAGGGGTGAATCAAACGTTCAGGGCTCAACCGACCATTGCATTCTTTATCATATATGGCCAGGGTATCTAAAAACCCCTAAGGCCTCCCTGGCCAGTTTAGCTGGGTATAATACCAAATACACACCGAAAGCAAATGATCCGCTAAGTGCTAACTGGTGGGCAAATTATCCGAAATACTCTGTAAGTTTGTTAAAGTCTTTCTTTGGAGATAAGGGGACAGAGGCAAATGATTTTGGGTACAACTGGCTCCCCAAGCTTGATGACGGAAAATCCTACTCCTGGTTAGACCTGTTCGATGAGATGTATAAGGGATCATTTTCAGGTTTTTTTGCATGGGGGCAAAATCCTGCATGTTCAGGGGCTAATTCAAATAAGACAAGACAGGCATTAACAAAACTGGATTGGCTTGTGAATGTTAACATCTTCGATAATGAGACAGGATCTTTCTGGAAAGGGCCAGGCATGGAAGCTGAAAAGATTAAAACAGAGGTGTTTATGCTGCCCTGCGCGGTATCGGTAGAAAAAGAGGGTTCTATTACAAACAGCGGGCGCTGGATGCAGTGGAGATATAAGGCTGCTGAGCCACCAGGAAGTGCCATGCCGGATGGTGAAATAATGACAAAGCTGTTTGAAAAGGTAAGGGACCTGTATCGTAAGGACAAAGACGCTGTTTTTCCGGAACCGGTTCTCAATTTGAAATGGGATTACACTTCAGCGGGAAGATTCGATCCACATAAACTCGCCAAGGAAATAAATGGCTATTTCCTAAAAGACATTACGGTTAACGGTGAATCGTTTAAAAAGGGTGATCTTGTACCAAGCTTTGTCTACCTCCAGGCAGACGGTTCAACCAGCAGCGGAAACTGGCTTTACTGTAATTCGTATACCAATAAAGGAAATATGTCAGCCAGGAGGAAAAAGGAAAAAGCCGGTATTGGTTTGAACCTTGAATGGTCATGGTGTTGGCCCCTGAATAGGCGCATTATCTACAATAGGGCATCTGTAGATAAATACGGGAAACCATGGAACAAGGAAACTCCCGTCATACAATGGAATGGCTCAAAATGGGTTGGTGACGTTCCGGATGGCGGGTGGCCGCCTATGCTAAATCCTGATGGAACACCCAACAAAAAAAGCAAACATCCCTTTATAATGAAGCCGGAAGGATATGCCCGCATATTTGGGTCAGGAATGGCTGATGGTCCCTTCCCGGAGCATTACGAGCCACTCGAGTGCCCTGTTGAAAAAAATCTTTTTTCCAGTCAACTCTCTAATCCTACAATACCAAAATATACTACCATGATGGATACCTATTGTACATGTGATCCAAAATACCCTTTTGTCGGCACTACATACCGTGTAAGCGAGCACTGGCAAACCGGCATTATGACAAGATGGCAACCCTGGCTTCTAGAGGCTCAACCGCAGCTTTTCGTGGAAATGAGCACGGAACTTGCAAAACTCAAGGGCATAAAGAACGGTGAGAAGATTATGGTTATCTCTTCAAGGGGAGAGGTCAAAGCTACTGCGCTTGTCACAAGTCGTTTTAAGCCCTTTACTATACAGGGCACTGTAATACATCAAATAGGCCTTCCATGGCATTATGGCTGGGTTCATCCAAAAGATGGTGGAGATTCAGCCAACCTGCTTACACCAAGCACTGGGGATCCAAATACCAGGATTCCTGAAACAAAGGCCTTCATGGTTAATGTAAAAAAGATATAAAGGAGGTAATCTGATGAAAGGAAAGGCTTTTTTTATTGACACTATAGTATGCACTGGCTGCAGGGGATGTCAAATCGCCTGCAAGCAATGGAATCAACTCCCGGCTACAAAAACTGAAAACTATGGAAGTTTTCAGAACCCAAAGGACCTCTCATTTTACACGTATAAACTGGTGCGCTTTTCCGAGGAAATAGGGGATAATAACAGGCCGGTTTGGCATTTTTTCCCTGACCAATGTCGTCACTGCATAGAACCACCGTGCAAAGAAGCAACGGAAGATCCAAACGCCATTATTATTGATGAGCTTACAGGGGCAGTTCTCTATACTGAAAAACTTAAAAAGGAAAACAGCCAGGACATCAGAGAATTTTGCCCTTACGATATACCGAGAGTTCAATCGGGAACAGGCTACATGGCAAAATGCACTATGTGTGTGGAACGAGTTCACAATGGATTGCTTCCGGCATGTGTTAAAACCTGTCCTACAGGCGCTATGAATTTTGGAGACTGGGACAGTATGGCAGAGATGGCAAAAAAACGCCTTTCAGAGGTACAATCAAAATTTCCGAATGCTGTGTTAACAGGCCTTGATGACCTAAGGGTCTTTTATTTATTTGCAGATGAGCCTTCCACCTATCATAAATATGCCATGTCTTCAATAACACCAAGGGGCATAGATAGAAAAACAGCCTTAAAAAAGATTGCTAACCCTCTGAAAGAGTTAGCAAAAGAGTGGCAAATACTTAATAAAATTGCCAGTTAACCCCCAAGAAAAAAGGGTATTAGTCAGCACCGATACCCTTTTTTCAAGCCCATATTTAAATATGAAGGGACACATATTATGTCAAATGAATTGGGAGCACAAATAGATAGGATCACCCAAAAAAGGCCAATGTATAAAGATGCCCTGTCTGTTTACAAAGATTTAGTGGGTTTTTTAATGGAAATTGAGCCTGAAATTAAATCTGAGATAAAAAATGGCGCAATTAATGAAATTAAAGCCAGAGAAGGTTTTCCTGTATTCTCAAGAGAAGATCTACCCCTTGACCGAATGGCTGCTATTTCACTATTTCCCCGTCTATTGGAGCACCTATCATCAAAAAAAAGAAAAGATAGAGAGGCCCTAAAAAAGGCACTCAAGAAGATAAAGTCGAATTCACAATGGGTTCATCATGCAATGAGCAATTTCCTTTCGAGGGATGAACAGGCAATAGCTGATATGGCCAAGGAAATTAATCTGGAACCAATGGTTCTTAAATTCCTTATTCACATGGCTTTAAAGCCTTCGCTGAATATCCTAAAAAAAGTAATTACGGAAAAAATTACCATACATCCATGGGATTACGGCTACTGCCCTTTATGTGGCTCATCACCAGATATTGCATACTTAGACACTAATGGGAAAAGATATCTTCACTGTGAATTATGCGGCTACGAATGGAATTACCCACGGCTAAAATGCCCCTTTTGTGAAAATGATAACCCCAAAGAACTTGGCTATTTCGTGAGCGAGGAAGAGGATGGTTTTCGGATTGATTTCTGTAGAAAATGCAATTCTTACATCAAAACAGTGGACATGAGGATAATAGAGTCCCTTGGATCGCTGGAACTGGAAAACCTTACAACATTGCACTTAGATATGCTTGCCTATGAACAAGGATTTAATTGTTAAAACATTTAATTTAAATCACTACTGTCCGGTTAAATTTTTTATAATGTGACATAACTAACTTATTTTAAAAACCACAGCCAGGTTTTTTGGGCTGAGCTTAACAAGTTTGTGGACAATGCAGAAAAGCTGAAATCAAGGCTTAGGGAATGCAGCCTTTAAGCAAGCTGTTAAATACATTTTTAGGAATTGATATGTTCTAAAGCTCAAATTCAGCATCATAGAATATTTTTTCCGGTAACGGCCCTTCAAAGGCCCCGATCTCCTCAAGGAAGTCGAAGTACTTTCCAAGATCAGGATCCGCATCCATTTGCTCCTGATTCATATAAATCATATCCTCCCTGGTCAGGAGCAGATCCTTCTCCAGGTTGAGGGCTTTACTTTTTGATTTTCCTGATGATCTCATATTTTCCACGTCTTGTGTGCCTGTTAAACCCAGATTATGCAGTAGGTGCCTACTGCATAATCTG
>JAGYMO010000387.1 GCA_018400255.1 Deltaproteobacteria bacterium | reverse complement strand
GGCTTTAGCCGTGGATGAATGCGCCTATAGTCGGGATGTCGCACCACTAAGCCCCGCCGTTCGCGAAGCGAATCGGCGAAACCAGGTGGTGTCACGGGCTTGCCCGTGGGGCTCCACAGGGTAAATGTTATACTTTATATGATGCATTGTACCTTATTTTAATTGCTTCAATATTACTTAGATTAGGTCATGTGGGCCAGTAGAATACGGCGTTAATCCTAAAATATCCAGCTGAAATTTCATAACATGCTAAGTTAGCTATTCTTTAAACGATTACTCACCTTTCTTTCCAGATATCTTATGATTTCTTTTAGGGCATAGCTTTCCTGTATGGGGCCGGAATTATTCCAGCCTTTTAAAAGGGCCTCCTCTTTTTTATTCCTAAAATATTCTACGCTTTCGGCAATTGACTCCCAGGCAAATAATTTTTGTATTATATGGCGCTCAGGTGCGCTTAGATCCCTGTCTGTATCAAACGATTTTCCCTTTGCTGTGGTTATGATCATACCTTGAATCCATTTATAAAAATGAAAAATAAGTTTTAAATGGCCTTTGTAAAACTATTGGTTATTTGAGGATAATATCTTTATGCTTGCTCCAAAAGTTTTATCATCATCCTTGCATTTTTTATGGCTTGCGCCTGCGAATGATTATTGAAAAAGATAAACGTTTTTTCTGTATTTTTTGATAAATCATTAATCCGCGGCAACCATTCTTTAAGCTCATTTTCAGTGTAAAGATAGTCATATCTTTCTCTTGAATCCCCACTATACCACTTTTCACGATTTCTACCATGAAACCTTACATAACCAATATTTGACGTTGCCAGGGCTACTGGGGGCATTAATCCTTTTAAAGCTGGTTCGTCTACGCAGGCAAAGGCAGCGTTCATTTCCCGTAATTTTTTAAAAACCGACTCTTTTAACCACTCTCTTTGCCTGAATTCTACACATAAGGGTAGAGGCCTGAGGTCCTCGATTAGTGATTTTAAATATATCCTTGATTGTGACGTATAATGAAATCTTTGAGGAAACTGCAAGAGAACTGCACCTAATTTATTATGCTCCCAAAAGGGTGAGAGTGAGTTTTTAAATTTAGGTAGTATAACAGGCAGGGATTGATCTGTAATAGTGTGAGTAAGTCCTCCATAGGCCTTTATAACAAACTGTAATTTGTGTTCAGACCTTTCAATCATCTGCAGAAAATTAGCAGGTTCCGGGATTCTATAATATGAAAAATTTAATTCAACTATTTGGAATTCCTTGGAATAGAAGGATAAAAATTCTGAGGCACGCAGATGAGGGGGGTAGAATGAATTTCGCCAATCGCTATAAGAAAATCCTGATGTCCCAACAAATATTTCCGTCATATTTATATCGAAAAAGAGATAATTAAAAATTACACGTCAAATTGTGCATTAATCAAAATATCCCTTATGCCCTTCGGTATAGTAATTGCTTTAAGTTTTAAGGCGTTGGACACGTTTAGACAGATTCTTTTTTCGAACCCCTCTACCATAAGTTCACTGTCCTTTACTTTTATTATAGTATGTCTCAATAAAATTATTTTGTCAGAAAGGTCTTCAATATAAGTAGTGATTTCAATCTGATCTTGGTACCTGCCGGGTGAATAGTATTTACAGCCTGTCTCAAGGAGTGCGAAGATAATCGAGTTTTCTTTTAATAAATTACCTAAGTTTAAGTTAATGGATTGAAAAAATAGGTGGCCACTTGCATCTATCCATTCATAGTAACGTGGGTAAAAAACTATGCCAAGAGAATCAAGGTCTCCCCACATTATCTGTCTTTTGACACGGTTTTTTTTCATGGGTTGAATACCATTGATGCTCTATAATTTAGGTAAAGATTGCCTCTGCAAATTCTCCTGGGCTAAATGGCTGAAAGTCTTCGATGCTTTCCCCGGTTCCTATGAAGGATATGGGGATGTGCAGCTTATGGGAAATTCCTATTACTATGCCACCTTTTGCAGTTCCATCCAGTTTCGTAAGTATAATGTCTGTTACACCGAGTTGTTCGGCAAATGAATGGGCTTGGGCGATAGCATTTTGTCCGGTAGTGGCATCAATTACAAGTACAACTTGATGTGGCGCTCCGGAAACTATCTGTTCTGATACATTCTTGATCTTTTTTAACTCCGCCATCAGATTTGATTTTGTGTGCAGTCTTCCTGCGGTATCAATCAAAATTTTATCCATATCCTTTGCCCTTTTCGAAGACAGGGCATCAAAAACAACAGATGCGGGATCCGACCCTCTTTTTTGACTAAACACCGCTAAGCCTATTCTATTTCCCCAGACTTCCAGTTGTTCAGTGGCAGCAGCCCTAAATGTATCTGCCGCAACTAATAGTATTTTTTGCCCCTGTCTTTGAAAATGATAGGCCATCTTGGCAATTGTGGTCGTTTTTCCTACCCCATTAACACCTATAAACATTATAATTTCAGGCTTTCTATCGGCATCATGCTTCTTCAGAGAGCTTGAGGTTTCCAGA
>JAGYMO010000386.1 GCA_018400255.1 Deltaproteobacteria bacterium | reverse complement strand
CTCATCTGAGTAGCCGGGAACCGGGGTAATTTCCCCTAATCTTTCCCATTTAGCCGCGCTAAATCCAGTCTCTTCAATAAGCTCCCTCTTTGCACACTCAAATGGC
Organism: Deltaproteobacteria bacterium; assembly: GCA_018400255.1. Taxonomy (GTDB): domain Bacteria; phylum Desulfobacterota; class DSM-4660; order Desulfatiglandales; family B25-G16; genus M55B121. The sequence goes on along the minus strand of JAGYMO010000386.1, from coordinate 3,189 downwards.
TCCTCTCCATCGCCGAGCGTTCCAGCAGGAACCTCCCAGATAAAATCCCCCACTGCATGCCTGTACTGTTTAAGCAATAAAACGGTGTCTTTACTATAAAGTGGCACCATTGCTGAGGCCCCGGGGTGTCTGACTATATCAAGATCAGTAGTGACACCATTTTCTAATGTAACATTATCCCTGATCAGCTTAAATACCCTGCCTTCGTATAACAGTTTGCTGTCATTAACCCTTGCCGCCATATATAAACCTCTCAGTCTTTAATATATTGCAAATGCGCCATGATCCAGGCGCCGTTTCCGTATTTGGATAATCAATGATAAAAATCGCAATGCCTTATATACACTGTGCACGTAATGTAACAATTGAAAATCGAAGGTGTCAATTACCTTTTAAGCCATTAAGGATTAATAACTCCGTGTTTTAAAAAGCCGCCTTCTTCTCGGGGAAGTGAAAATTAGAGCGGATACATCTGTATTCTTGACTTTAATGATTGTTTACCCTATTATTTCTAACATCCTCACAGAGTTATGGATATCCGGAGAGGCTTATATGCAAAAAATTTTTAAAGGACAGCGGACGGACTCACGTAACCTGCAGTTGGCTGTGATGGATCAGACTGGCTATTTTTCCTAGTGCTAAAGTGTGCTTCGTTGGCTGAACAGTCCAGGTTTCATTTTTGCTAAAAAGTTTTGGGTTGCTTAATGTTGTATCTAATATCCTATGTAGGCAGATCCTCCATCAATCTTGTTAGAGAAATGGGCCGGACCACTATCCTCTTGCTCCAGGCCATTGCCTGGATGATGGTGCCCCCATACCGCCTTAAGGCAATAATAAAACAAATGGAATTTGTCGGGGTAAAATCCCTCTCCGTTGTCATCCTTACCGGCATTTTTACGGGTGGTGTGCTCGCATTGCAAAGCCATCAGGGTTTCAAGCTCTTTGGAGCGGAGGCACTTGTAGGATCAATTGTTGCATTATCAATGACAAGGGAGCTGGGCCCTGTCCTGACCGCCCTCATGGTAAACGGCAGGGCGGGTTCTGCCATGGCCGCTGAGCTTGGAACAATGCGGGTTACAGAGCAGATTGATGCGCTATATGTAATGGCCGCAAACCCGATAAAGTACCTTATTGTGCCAAGGATAATTGCCGGTGTTATAATGCTCCCAGTTCTCACTATTATCTCTGATTTCCTCGGAATTATAGGGGGTTATTTTGTAGGGGTTTTTCTCCTTGATATTAATTCAGGCATGTTTGTGGCGAATATACTTCAATATCTTGATCTTGATGATATCTTCCATGGGCTCACTAAATCAGTATTTTTCGGATTAATACTAACCCATATAGGATGTTATAAGGGTTTTTACACAGAGGGAGGCGCAGAGGGCGTTGGGAAGGCAACGACTGAAGCAGTTGTAATCTCATCAGTCTTGATCCTTATAAGCGACTATATACTTACATCTATTATGTTTTAGCTATGATACAATTAATAGATATTCATAAATCCTTTGGAAGCAATGTTGTTCTCAATGGTTTAAACCTTAGCATTGAAAAGGGAGAGGTAACAGTAATAATCGGCCGCAGCGGGGGCGGAAAGAGTGTTTTGTTAAAGCATATTATAGGTCTGATTAGACCGGATGCCGGCGCAATAAACATAGATGGGAAGGATATTACCAGATTCAATGATAGGGAATTAAACAGGCTTAGAAAAAAGTTCGGCATGCTCTTTCAAGAGGCAGCCCTTTTTGATTCAATGACGGTAGGTCAAAATATTGCGTTTCCCCTGGAAGAACATACTAAGTTAAAGAGCGGTGAAATAATGGAAATAGTTCGAGAAAAACTGGGCCAGGTAGGTCTTACGGGTATAGAAAACAAAATGCCATCCGAGCTGTCCGGGGGAATGAAAAAGAGGGTAGGCCTTGCAAGGGCAATTGCCCTGGAACCGGAGATCCTGCTTTTCGATGAGCCCACGACCGGGCTTGATCCCATTATGAGCGACGCCATAGGAAGACTTATTGTCGATATTCAGTCCAAACTTAATGTTACCTGTATAGTTATCAGCCATGACATATATGGCACGCTTCGGATTGCACACAAAATCGCCATGCTTTATGACGGAGTAATAATTGAGTCTGGAACCCCGGAAGAGATAAAAAATAGCGGCAATCCAGTACTTCAACAATTTATTGAGGGAAAGGCAGAAGGCCCAATAAAAGTCTTATAAAACACAATAAAAAAATGTATTTTTTTGGTCCCCATACCTACAATAATGAGGGCCATTTTAGAGAAAACAATACCAAAGGTAAAAATTATGAATAACTATGGTGCGGAAATAAAGGTTGGCCTCTTTGTTTTAATAGGCATCATTATTTTGTCTTATATGTCTCTAAAGGTCGGCAAATTTGATTTTGGCAAAAAAAAAGGCTACAGCATTGACGCATACTTTGACAATGTATCCGGCCTGAACAGGGATGTACCCGTGGAGATTGCGGGAATTGAAGTAGGCAGTGTTGATACTATCCAGCTCGATAAAAAAAGGGCAAAGGTTACAATGAAGCTTAATTCTGGTATATCAATCCCGCCTGACTCAAGGGCCTCTATCAGGACTAAGGGAATCATGGGAGACAAGTTCATTGAAATTACCCCGGGCATAAAACGATTACAGCCCCTAAAAGATGGAGATGTTATAGCAGAAACATATTCTCCTGCTGGAATAGATGAATTGATTACAACAATCAGTGATGTTGCTATTGATATAAAGAAGGTTTCGAGTTCCTTTGGCAGTGTGCTGGGAGAAAAAGATGGCGAATCAAAGATGAAGGACATACTGGAGAATTTAAATAATACCACTGAATCCCTGAACAGGATGATACTAAACAATGAAAAAAGGGTGGAATCCCTGTTGGATAATTTTTATGAATTTAGCAAGGACATTAAGGAGAGTTCGCGGATAAACAAGGAATACATACATCAGATTGTTGTTGATATGAAATATACCACCACCCAGCTTAAGAATGCTGTTTCTTCATTCAGCAACATTGTTGAAAAGGTTGATAAAGGTGATGGGTCCCTGGGAAAACTTATAAATGATACCAAGACAATTGAGGATCTAAATCGTACATTGGCGAACCTTCGGAGTATAAGTGAAAAAATTGACTCCGGGCAGGGAACAATAGGAAAATTGATTAA
>JAGYMO010000385.1 GCA_018400255.1 Deltaproteobacteria bacterium | reverse complement strand
AGGCGCATTCATCCACGGCTAAAGCCGTGGCTTTCTGCGGTCGGGGTAAATCTTATGAGCTCTAAAACCTACAATTCATTAAATACATCATCCAAACATTCAATTAATGAGTCCACCTCATCCTTTCCTATTATGAGGGGCGGTACAAATCTGAGGATTTTGTCTTGAATGCAGTTTATCAAAAATCCCCTTTTAGCACATGCATCTACAATATCTTGTCCTGCTCTATCCAACAGTAAACCGATTATAAGGCCAAGCCCCCTTACTTCTTTAATTATGCTGTGCCTCTTCTGAAGCGTTATTAGACCATCTTTAAAATAATCTCCAATGACGCTCGCGTTTTCAATCCATCCATCATGTATAAGGCTTTTCACAACTGCCAGGGCAGATGCTGTAATCAAGGGTGAGCCCCCAAATGTGGTAGCATGACTACCTGGGCCAAAGGCATCTTTTAATTTTTCCGTCGCCATCATTGCCCCAATTGGCAATCCATTTCCCAACGCCTTTGCAAGGGTTATTATATCAGGGGTTAACCCAAAATGCTCATAAGCGAATAGTTTACCAGTCCTACCCATTCCAGCCTGTATTTCATCAAAGATCAAAAGAATATCACGCGTTGAGCAAATGTCCCTTAGGCCTTTTAGGTAATCATCGTCTGGTACGACAACCCCCCCTTCTCCCTGGATAGGTTCTATCATTACAGCACAAACAGACTCATCTAATACAGATTCTAAATCGCCAAGGGCATTAAACGGTACATACTTAAACCCCTCGAGTATTGGGTCATATCCCTCTCTAATCCTTTCCTGGCCCGTAGCAGAGAGCGTTGCCATTGTACGGCCATGGAATGAGTTATCCATTGTTATTATAACATTTCTTCCAGACCCAAATTGTTCCCTTGAATATCGCCGTGCTAATTTTATTGCAGCCTCATTGGCCTCTGCCCCACTGTTACAAAAAAACACCCTATCTGCAAAAGAATTTTCTGTCAATATGCTGGCAAGATCTGTCTGTGGTTGGGTGTAGAATAGATTTGAGACATGAACAAGTTTCTTTGATTGCTCATAAATGGCCTCACTAACTACTGGCGAGCTATGTCCTAATGCACAGACAGCTATTCCGCCAATAAAGTCAAGGTATTCTTTGCCTTCTTCATCCCATACTATGCAACCATCTCCCTTAACAAGGGTAATTGGAAAACGCTTATATGTTTTAAACATAAACCTATCAGCTTTTTCCATTGTATTCAATTCCATAATAGCTCCTTGAGAAGAATAATAAATTAATAAATAGTTTTTTCAATTCGAATAGTATCACAAGTATCAAACAATTTATTCCAATTGATAGTTAGAGGCCTCTTTCGTTATGATTACATCATGAACATGTCCTTCCCTGAGACCTGCGGCCGTAATTTTCAAGAATCGCGCCTTCTCTTTAAGCTCTGCTATACTATGTGCCCCCAAGTAGCCCATGCCAGCCCTCAGCCCGCCTATAAGCTGGAATATTGTATCTGACACTGGACCCCTATAAGGTACCCTGCCTACTATTCCCTCTGGTACAAGCTTTGATTCACCCTCAATTGTTTCCTGAAAATACCGATCCTTACTGCCTGCGGTCATAGCCTCTACAGAACCCATGCCTCTATAGACCTTATATGTCCTGCCCTGAAAAAGTTCAGTCTCGCCCGGGCTCTCTTCAGTTCCAGCAAGTAGACTGCCAGCCATAATAGATGAAGCACCCCCAGCAAGGGCCTTGGTTATATCACCAGAATACCGAATTCCCCCGTCAGCAATAATAGGGATATTAGCCTTACCGGCCTCAGTCGCGCATGCAATAATAGCTGTCATCTGTGGCACACCTACCCCTGCAATTATTCTTGTAGTGCATATAGAACCGGGCCCTATCCCGACCTTTACTGCATCAACACCTGCATCTATAAGCGCTTTCGTGCCTTCTGCTGTGGCTACATTGCCTGCCATTAATTCAATCTCAGGGTAATTCTTTTTTATATCTTTTATAGCAGTAATTACGCCGGAAGAGTGTCCATGCGCAGCGTCTACAACCAATATATCTGTGCTCGCGGAAATAAGTCTTTCGACTCTTTCTTCTCGATCTGGACCAACTCCAACTGCTGCCCCAACTCTCAACCTGCCTAGTTTATCTTTACATGAATTTGGATATTTTATTATCTTCTCAATATCCTTAATAGTGATTAGCCCCTGCAATTTTCCCCTGTCATCAACAACCAGTAATTTTTCGATCTTTCTTTTATGCAGTATACTTTTAGAGTCTTCCAATGTGGTGCCTACCGGCACTGTGGCTAGATTATCTTTAGTCATTACCTCACTAACCTTTTTATCAAGGTCTGTCTCAAATCTTAAGTCCCTGTTTGTTATAATACCTACTAAATTATCTCCACTCACCACTGGAACGCCTGAAATCTTGTACTTTTTCATAATAGCGAGAACTTCATAGATTCTCTTTTCCGGCCCAATAGTAATAGGGTCAACAATCATGCCGCTCTCGGATTTTTTTACCTTTTCGACCTCTAATACCTGCCTGTCTATACTCATATTTTTATGGATAAAACCTAATCCACCTTGCCTTGCCAACGCTATTGCTAAATTAGCCTCCGTAACAGTATCCATTGCTGCGCTGACAATAGGGATATTTAGGAAAATATTTCTTGATAAAAATGTTTTTACATCTACATCTTTAGGCAATATTGATGAATCTCGTGGCTCCAGAAGTAAATCATTAAAGGTTAAGGCCTCTTTTATAGTTTTTTCATTCATTTTTTTCTCCTTCACATTGCTTTATAAGCATACCTTCCAATATATCTAAATAGCTGACTGCCATTTCATTTTTGACAAAATACTCCATTATTTTTACTACTATTGCCATTCCAGCTAATATTGTATCCTCTCTGCCTCTCTCTATACCCTTAGAGGTGTACCGTCTCGATTTAATGATGATAATACACCTTTACAGGTAAAATAGGCTTCTTCTTCGCCGGAAATTATTCGTATATCTTCACCAAATTTCCTTGAAACAAGGGAAACAAAGTCACCTCTATTCAGTGCCTGCCTTATAACACCAGTGGCAACAATGAAAGGATTAACCGCACCAAATGTTTTGGCTATATCAAAAAATTCACCAAGGACCCTAACGCTTCTTTCAACAGGCAACGGTTTAAGTGTTTCGCGTGTGCCGGCATTAAAATCCTCACTAATTCTGGTTATGGCACTTTTTCTATACAACTCCCTAAGATAAGAACAAGAATCAGATTTTTCAGCGATTAGCATCCTGATCGAATTTGACCCTGCTTTAATGACAGCAATACTTTCTTTATTTTTGATCATTTCATAGTTTTGTGGCAACAATAACCTTACAAGGTATATCATTTATTCAAAAGAGGTACAATCCGGACGGCAGAATGTAAACGTCACGATAATATGTTGCACAAAATATCTTTTAATGTATCCATCCTCCCGGTATAAAAATGATCTGCACCCTCAATAACTTTAAAGATTGCATTAGAATTCCAAACACCGATAGCCTTCCTTATCATTTCAGCTGGCGCTATTTCATCCTTCTCGCCAGTTATGATTGCACTAATCTTTAAATCCTGACGTAGAGATGAAAAATCCAAAAAAGCCAGGGGGGGAGAAATCATAACCATCCTTTTTATAATTCTGCTGGTATTACTTGCAGTTAAATTAACCCAGGACCCAAATGAATAGCCTGCAAGATCAATGTTTCTTTTTCCTTCCTCATACATATAGTTCAATGCAGATTCAACATCAACTGCCTCACCCCTGCCTTCGTCATAGCTTCCTTTACTATTGCCCACACCTCTAAAATTAAACCTAAGGCTCGAAAAACATTTCTCCTGATACACCATTGCCACTGTCTGTACTACCTGGTTATGCATATCGCCACCATACAATGGGTGCGGATGTGTTATGACAACCCCATTTTCGCCATCATTTCTGCAGAACAGGCCCTCAATACAAAAACCTTCTGAGTGGAAATTTATCCATTTTTCCGTTGTATTTTGCATCTTTTAATCATAACCAAAGGATTCGGCAGGTTTTAACATAGACCTATCTTAATTGATTAAGTTTACCTGTTTAATTAGAAGTTTGTGTGGGTTTTATACTATCATTATTTTCTACAAATAATTATATCTAGACTTGCGTATAATTAAATCGTTTCAATGCACAATATCAAAAGCTCTCAAAAAGCATCTTCATGTCCTCTTTTAATTTATCTGACACAAGGCGGAGGTCCTTATCATGCAATATAGCAAATGTAGCCCTCCCCCTGGCCAAGATATTTTCATCTTTATCTTGAATCATGGATTCAGCAGAAATCATCCTGTTGCTGTCACATCTTGTTATCTTACCCTTAACCGTTATTAATTGATTTAAAGGTACAGGTCTTCTAAACTTCACCTCCATATTCCTTGTTACAAAAAAGACTTTTTTGAAATATATAACGGTCCAGGACATTATCTCATCTAGCAGGGTTGAAACTATACCTCCATGCGCCATATTCTCCCAACCTTCATAGTTTTTCCCGAGAGTTATATCTGCGCAAACATACTCCTGATTTTTTCTAAACTGTAAATTTAAGCCTATGGGATTTTCAGTTCCACAGGCAAAGCAATTATAACCTACGAGCTTTGGAATATTTGTTGCGCCAACCTTCATTTCTCCCTCACCCTTCCTAAAATAGTATACCAAATGCCGCCATTATCCCATTCACGTATTATCTCGACGGGATATCTAGAAAGCTCCGATTTTATATCCATCGCCTGACTTCGCATAAGTCCGGATAAAATAAAAAATTTTTTTGCTTCGAATACACCTATCTTTATTAGTTGTAAGGTTATATCATAATGAATATTAGCTATGAGCAGCTCATTCTGGTAGCCAACAAAACTTTCAGCCCTGTCCTCTCTCACCTCAACAATCCCCTCAAGCGCATTTAATCTTACATTTTTCAACGCAGTATTCACTGCAAGTAAATTAATATCAATAGCCAATACCTTCCCGGCCCCTAATAGTCCTGCACCTATAGCAAGAACCCCTGTTCCGGTACCAATATCAATGACAGTGGAAAAAGACCTTTTTTTAAAAATTTCACACAAGGCTATAAGGGAATCCCTGGTGGTTGGATGTAAGGCGTTCCCAAAAACCACCCCTGGATCTAATATCATCTTTATTTTTCCCTTTATCTCTGGAGCTTCTAACCATGGTGGGATGATATAAAAATCGCAAATCCTTATTGGCTCAATCTCTCCTCCCTGCCATTGCTCATAAGTAAAGTAAAATTCGTCATACAATTTCAGTTTTTTATTTTTATCTATTAGTCTTTGTATATATTCTCTCGATGGCTTTGAGAAAAACAGAAAAGAACTTCCATCTTCAACCCAATTTCCTAAGAAATGAGGGCCTAAAAGACCTTCCTCCTCACACTCTGGTATATTCTCAAGGTAATAAATATATAAATCTTCGTATGGATTACCCTTGCTGCAGCTAGTAAATCTTCTATTGTTCAATGTTAAACTACCTTTCTCCACTTATGAAAAATAAAAAAACTATGTTGTCATTTTTTATAATTATCTGCAAGTACAATTTATCACTCTATAATTTTTCTGCCTTGAGATCCATTTCACTAGCTCAAAAATATTTCAATAATATATATTACCTATTAGTTTAGATTCATCACGCCTGTATAAAAGTATAATAAAAAATATCTCGAATTACCTTTGATCTGGATATTATGCTGAGTACTTTTTTATCGAACCTGAAACGTTTGGTCTTTTATATAAAACCATGTATATGCTATTATGTAGTGTCGTGTAGATCTGCAGTATGGAAGGCTTTTTGACTACAAATATAGGTGAGTGAACAGACACATTATTACATGGGCATATTGAATGGCTAAAACAGAACCGTTTGAAGATCATCCAGACAAGTATGAAGACTGGTTTACAAGAAACAAATGTACATTCGAGTCAGAGCTTAAAGCTATAAAAACTTTATTACCCGATGGACAGGGCTTAGAAATTGGTGTCGGCAGTGGCATTTTTTCTGCTCCCTTAGGCATTAAAAAAGGCATAGAACCAGCTGCCAATATGAGAAAAATAGCACAGGGAAGGGGTATAACAGTTGTTGGTGCAGTAGCAGAGGCCATCCCATTTGCTGATTCTCATTTTGATTTCGCCCTTATGGTTACAACAATATGCTTTTTGGATTCTTTGGAGGTAGCATTAAAAGAAACTTACAGGATAATCAAACCAAATGGTTCCTTAATAGTTGGCATTGTTGATCGCAATAGTCCCCTTGGAGAATCATATGTTAAACATAGAAACGAAAGCCTTTTTTATAAAATAGCCACCTTTTATTCCACTGATGATGTTATATCAAATATGAAAAAGGCCGGCTTCTGCGAGTTTTCTTTTGCTCAAACAATTTTTCACAGTTTACATGATATAAAAGAAGTTGAGCCGGTAAACCAGGGCTATGGTAAAGGTTCCTTTGTAGTTATCAAGGCAATAAAACAAGCTATCTAATTAGAAAAGCCCAATACCTCATTTAATAAATCCCTCTCCCAGCATTTTTTTATATAATAGTTGTCTTTTAATGGAATTTATTTAGCAGCTTTTACAATCTGACTGCATAAACTATTACTATAAAAACCGGCTTAGCTATCTATAGTTTCATATCTTTGAAAAGGAACCTTGAGATTCAGCCCGATCTTGACTTTAAAATTCATTTAAGTTATATCAAATACCGTTTAACAAAAACAAAGTCTCTAATATGCAGATGAGGTTTATTGTGTTACTATTACAATGATGCAGCAACTTATATTACTATTTAAATGTTATTTACAATCTGACCTTTTATAAAGGAGGAACTTTCTTATGGGTGTTGAAACAATTGGTGTAATTGGGGCTGGGCAAATGGGCTCAGGAATAGTGCAAGTAGCAGCTTCTAATGGCTTAAAGGTAGTGATGAATGATATAAGCACTGAATTTGTAGATAAAGGTTTTGCAACAATTGACAATAGCTTATCAAGAATGGTAAAGAAAGATAAGATATCATCTCAAGAAAAGAATGACATCATTTCAAGGATAAAAGGATCTACAGATATCTCAGATATGAAGCAGGTAGATTTTCTAGTCGAGGCTGCCACAGAAAATGAACAACTGAAGCTAAAAATTTTCTCTGAACTTGACGATATATGCAAAAACGATACAATTCTTTCGTCCAACACATCCTCAATCTCTATTACAAAAATAGCCGGAGCAACAAAAAGGCCTCAAAAAGTGATAGGCATGCATTTTATGAACCCTGTTCCGGTGATGAAGCTTGTTGAGATTATAAGGGGTCTCGCAACATCTGATGAGACCAATAAGACAACAAATGACCTGGCTCTAAAACTCAAAAAAATACCGGTTGAGGCCAATGATTTTCCTGGTTTTATAAGCAACAGGGTGCTCTTACCCATGATCAACGAGGCTATTTATGCCCTATTTGAGGGAGTGGGTACGGTAAAGGGCATTGACGATGTAATGACATTGGGTATGAATCACCCTATGGGGCCTTTAGCCCTTGCTGACCTAATAGGCTTAGATACCTGCCTTGCTATACTGGATGTTCTATTCAAGGGCCTTGGCGATCCAAAGTATAGGCCATGCCCTCTGCTTAAGAAATATGTAGATGCGGGTTGGCTGGGAAGGAAGAGCGGAAAAGGCTTTTATGATTATAGCAAATAAAGAATTCTAAAAAAGGTTTTTCTATTTGATATTGGCCACGTAGAAACAATGGCCAATATCTTAGTCGCTAAGAGGTTTTGCGAAATTATAAACTAGATTGTATGTCAAAAAGCAAGGTCAATTCACATTAACTAACATTAATCTTTTTTGAAAGTACTGGCTGTGATATGTTTGAAAAGGAAGTGAACCCCGACAATGTTAAAGAAGCGGAATTCGTTGTAGCAATACCATCTTACAATGAAGCTGATTCAATTGCGTATCCGGTACAGCAGGCAGATAAAGGCATATCAGCATTTTTTGGCAATATGAAATCAGTTATAATCAATTGTGATAATAACTCTCAGGATGGCACCAAGGAAATCTTTCTTGGCATAAAGACAGACACGCCAAAAATATACATTTCCACCGAGCCGGGAATAACGGGAAAAGGGAATAATTTCAGGAATCTGTTTCAGAAGATAGTTGACCTTAAAGCTACAGGGGTAGTGGTAGTTGATGCTGATTTAAAAAGCATAACGCCCCTATGGATTAAGAATTTAGGCGATCCCCTCTTCCAAGATTTTAGCTATGTAGCCCCTCTATACATACGGCACAAATATGACGGTACCATCACCAACTCTATAGCTTACCCGCTGACCAGATCCCTTTATGGGAGAAGGGTTAGACAGCCTATAGGAGGAGATTTTGGTTTTTCCGGACAACTGGCACAAACATACCTGCAAAATAATACATGGACCGATGCAGTTAGTAATTTCGGTATTGATATATGGATGACTACGATAGCCATAAATGAAAACAGCCCAATATGCCAGGCCTTTATGGGCCGGCCTAAAATTCATCGCGCAAAGGATCCCGGCTCAGACCTTGGCCCTATGTTCAGACAGGTATTAGGGACTATCTTTGATTTGATGATAAAATTTTATCCCTTTTGGTCAAATGTCAAATGGAGTAAACCGACTTCAATCTTTGGTTTTGGCCTTGGAGAAACAGAAACGCCTCCTCCAGTCAGTGTAAATAAAGATGTCTTATTAAAAAGATTTCAGGAAGGCTTTACCCTTTATAACCAGATATGGGAAAAGGTGCTTTTAAAAGCTGCAAAAACCAAATTACAAGAAATTGGAAAAATGGATGAAGAACAGTTTGATTTTCCCACAAACTTATGGGTCAATGTTTTAATTGACTTTGCCGTTGCTTATAGGGACAAAATCTGTACCAGGGAAGAACTATTAGATTCCCTTATCCCAATTTATATGGGAAAAACACTCTCGTTTGTAAAGAAAACAGCGAGGATGTCCATAAGGGAATCAGAGGCATTTATAGAGGAAGAATGTACACAATTTGAGGCGGCTAAAAATCTTTTTGTACAACGCTGGAATGACAAAGAGACCGCTTAATTATTTGGTCAATTTTTTACTTTATGGAGATTGCTTATGGCCAAGATATTAGTAGTTGACGATGAAGAGCATATCAGGCTTCTTTACTCAGAGGAATTAAGTGAGGCTGGCTATGAGGTCATCACTGCGGCAGACGGATATAAATTGATTGAAAAAATAGAAGAGCAAAAGCCCGATGTTGTTATACTTGATATAAAAATGATTGATTATAACGGCTTGGACTTATTGCAAAAAATAAGAAACAAATTTTATAACCTACCTGTAATACTTTGCACTGCCTATGACACATTTAAGGAGGATATCAAATCGATAGCCGCAGATTACTATGTAATAAAATCTTTTGATTTAACCGAGCTCAAAAATAAAATATCAATGGCCTTAGATGCAAGAGTGCCTTCATCCTAAAATGTTTTACCGGCTTTCTGCCGCGAGTATTAGGTATATGCCAAAAAGTGAGAAGAGTAAGTTGGCCATCCAAGCACCCAATATTGGTGGGAGCAATCCTGATATAGCAAATGAGCGAGATAGACCAAATGTTAGCAGATAAAAAAAGCTAACGCCTATACCAATAGTAATACTGAATGGAATGCCTCCCTTTCTCCTACTTAATGCAAGAGGTATACCTACCAAAGCAAGTACTGGGCATATAAAGGGAAAGGCTATCTTGATATTTAGATCAACCAGCAATTGCGTCGCATCATATCCCTCTTCCCTTATTTTTTTTGTATATTTTCTTAACTCCCAAAAACTCATTTCTTCAGGCGCTTTCATGGAGCGCTTAAAATTAGTCGGGGTTTCAGGCAATTGAATAGCATGTTTAATAAAACTTTCTGACTTTGTTAAATCACCGTCTTCTATATTTTGAATAAGGCCTTTGTTAAGATACCAGATACCATTATCCCATTGAGCACTTTTTGCATCAATCCTCTTTACCAAGGTAAAATCCTTATCAAAGAAAAAAACAGTAAAGCCCTCGGCTACATTTCTTACGGTGTCAAATGTCCTAATCTGATAAATTGTTTTCCTTCCCTTATACCAGATATGAGACAGCTTGTAAGCACCTTTAGAATCTTTTTTCTCTATCTGGCTATCCCATAAATCATTTGCCATTAAGCTGGTAATCGGTACAATAGATTCGGATAAAAAAAATGATCCTGTTCCAACAATAATAGAGATACCTACAATTATAGATGCCAAATTATGCATGCTCATGCCTGAACCGTTTAACGCAAGTATCTCATTATGTTTACTCATTAGACCTAACATTAACATAACAGAGATAAGAACTGATACGGGGATCAATTGCAAGAGAATAAATGGGGCCTTGTAAAGCAAAAAGATAACGGCTAAGCCCGCAGAAACACCTGCCTCAAAAAAGTTATCAATTTTCCCAAAAAATTCTATGACCATGTAGACTACAAGAAAAATAATCAGAGATATAAAGAAAAAAAGAAAAAATTGCTTATATAGATACCGTGTAATTATTTTCATAATATCTTAGCTCATACGTTTCAGCTAAAAGTCAATCGGTTATATTTTCTTCAGAGATAATATATTTGCTATTGTTTCTGCGCTTGCTCTTACAAAAATCTGCAACTCCTGTTCAGTTAGAGGCTCCCCGGTTCCAGGCATCTTTTTAATGCCCTCGGGAATTATTGAAACAGGGCTGTTTCTATATTCTTTGTTTGGTTTAATGCCAAATTCTTCAGGAAAGGTGTCTTCAAGGTACATTTGCTGAAAGCCAGAGAATTTAAGTGAATGTGCAGTGGAGTCAAGTATGCCCGTTTCCTTATCAGAGACAATTCCCATTTCTCTTGCCCTCATCAATCCTGCCAAGGATTCTCCGCCTTGAGTACATACTATATGGCCATTTTTATTTGCAGCCATAGTGGCATCCATTATCTCCTGCTCGGTAACCTGGGCAACAAACACCCTTTTCTGACCCGCAACCTGGTTATATTCTCTCACAATATCAATTACCCTTGGCATTGATACAGGGTTTCCTATCATTGCTGCCTGAGCAACACTCGGTTTAACATGCACAGGTTTAAAAGCTCGCATAGGCGTGTCTTCTTCCAGATAATACCGATACACTGGGTTTGCATGCTCTGATTGAACACCAAGTATCTTTGGCAGCCCGGAGATTATGTTTGCCTTCAAAAATTTCAGAAAACCAGACATTATAGCGCTTATATTACCTGCATTTCCAATTGGAACAACAATAACCTTATCACTAACGGTATAATCAAATTCTTGGGCGACCTCAAAGGCAAATGACTCCTGACCAAGTATTCTCCAGCTGTTCTTAGAGTTTAAAAGGGCAACGTTGTATTTTTCACTTAACACTTCAACCACCTTCATGCAATCGTCGAAAACGCCGGGAATCTCAAATACAGTTGCTCCGCTCACAATAGGCTGCGATAATTGCTGCGATGTGACCTTACCCTTTGGAAGGATAACAGCTGATTTTACAAGGCCTGTTAAATATGCAGAATAAAGTGCCGCTGACGCGGATGTATCACCAGTTGATGCACATATAGCAAGAATGTTTTTAAGACCTTTTTTTGCTGCAAGGTAGTTTAGAAAACTAAGCGCACAGGCCATCCCTCTGTCTTTAAAGGAAAGACTTGGATTCAGACCCTCATACTTAAAATAGACGGGTAATCCAATCTCTTGCTCTATATTTGTATTCGCCTCAACCAGTGGGGTGCTACCCTCACCCAAATAAACTATACTCTCTAAAGGAATGATAGGCGCAATAAACTCATAAAAACGAAAAACACCCCTAAGGGAACTACGGTTAATCATTCTTCTATAGTCAAATATCTTTCTCCATGCATCCCCATCTATGTTTTTTATTTTTTCTGAGGGCCTTTGGTATAACATTAATATGCCGCCACAGGAAGGACATGTATACAGAAGATTTTCTATGTCAAACTCCCTATTACAGGCCAAGCATCTATAAAACATACTGCCATAAGGATTAGGTATAATATTTTCTCTGATATCATCTGGAAAGTCGTTTATGTTCATTTTATTATCCATTTATCTTTTATTAGGTATTGGCAACTTTTTATGCTGTCTATTATATAAAAAAGGGACGAAAGGATGTGGATATTTTTACCTTGAATTAACCCTTATTTATGAGTTTGTTTACAAAGAAATAACGCTTAAACAGAAATGAAATTATATTATTCATGGCCTATTATCTTTTTAACTAAGAACTCTTCTTGCTTTAAAGGGTTACATATTGATCCCCGCTCTACTCCAGGAAGGCAGTCGCAGTCTTCAACCCACAAATCACCCTTTTATTTTTAAATGGCAGAAAACCCTTTTGCGATATCACTATCTATAACATATATACACACTTCTTTTGCTCCCTGTTCCGCATAGTTATACTTCTGGGTCAAATTTTTTATCATATAATTGACCTGTTCTCTCACTCTCTTATCATAGGTCTTAAAATCCTTCCCATTATAATCTTTTATAGCCCGCCGGAAGTTCTCGTTTTTCAAAAAGGGATCCAGTACCCTTTCTTTTAGATGATAGACATACCGCTCATGAAGGGATTGAAAAAGCTCTGTCCTGTGTATAGGCCGCCCCTCAAAAAGGATCTCCTGGGTCAGAGTTTTGGATGTGTATCTTTTCTGAGTTTCTTCCCTAAAGTTTACTCTCTCCTTGGTGTCAACATCTGGGCCCAGCAAACGATTTTCAATTCTCTCGAGAAACTGTTCCGTAATTTCAAGTTGTTCACCGGTAAACTCGCATTTTTGAACAGTACCTATATCAAAGTTCAATGCAAATATGTAATTCTGTATGTCCCTTGAGATTTTTTCCTTGTTATAATAATAAAGTGATTCTTTTACTTCCTGCAAAACAGTATAGTTATACATGCGCACCAGGGCATCAAGAAAACCCTCAGGTACGTAAGTGTATAAATCTTTTCTAATCTCACTAAAATAGTTGATTAGCATATTCATGTTAATTAGTTTATCTTCCTGGGCATAGCGTGAATAAAACGCATTAAATATCTTTATAGATTCACGTCCCGAAAACCCCTTAAATCCCTCTTTATCTGCCTCAGCAAGGATCCGTCTTCTTCGCTTAGCAGTCAAAGAGTGCCTGTCCTCTTCGGAAAGCCAGTCGGGAACAAAACCAACGTAAAGCTCCATCTTCAAAAGCTGCAGGTTCCTATCACAATAAGCAGCGTATTTCTTAGAATCTCCTATCCACTCCAACAGGGCCTCAGATTTAATATCCAAACGAGAGGAAATAATTATCCGTGCGAAGTTGTGTAAAACCCGAGGGAGAAAATTGTCTTCAATTTGTTTTCCAAAGATATTTCGGTATATCTCTACCTCTGTTCTTATATCCATAACATAGGGAATTTTTACATATTCAATACGTCCTAAAAATGATTGTATGTCCTTTATTTCTTTCTCATCCTCAGGGTTCATTACACCTATAAAAAGGGAACTTATTCTTTCCTCAATATCTTCTACCTTATGCACACCCTCACTGATAACATTGTGAAGTTCTAATAGCCTTCCAGCATTATGAGATTTGATATCCATGAGGGCATAAATACCATCATTAGTTTTTGCATATTGGGAGAAGATGTACTTGATCTGGCTACTGTCTCTGAAAATGTTATTTAACATTTTCTGAATCATTGGGTTGGTAAGGTAGCTTTGCTCCATAGGCTTATCGCCGGGATTAAAAACACTAATACCCTCCCCGAGTCGTCTACTTATACGATAAGGCCGCGCAAAAATCATTTTAAAAACGTCCTTAGGTTTTTTAAGCTTGCTTAGCAAGGCCTCAAAAATAGAGCTACAAATAGTACAGGGCTCATCCCTGAAAATCCAATCATATTCCTTTTCATCTGACATTTTACCCCAAGACTTATTGCCTTTTAACAACTCGTTTAAAAAATCTCGGCGTATTTCCCTGGGAATAGACAGTAAGGGATTATCATGGCTTGGGCAAGGTACCTCAATGATATTGTTATCATTGAAATAGGGGTAGCCTTGTTCTTTTAGAAAATCTTCCTTCCCCGCATTAGATCCTTCCCATTCCAACCGATAAGCATCAAGTGCTTTGTAGAGTTTTTCAAATAATGGATTTTGTTCATACCTGTATGAAATACCAAGCAGCTTTGGGTCCAATCTCCAAACTGTTTCCCATCTAAGCCCCTCTTCTGTACGATTGTTATATTCTTCAAATTTTGTGAGGAGGTTATTCAAAAATGTACTTTTCCCGCACCCAGGAGGTCCATAAAAGATATAAATTTTGTTTTGCTGGTCGCCCATTCTCAATGACTGAACAAGGTTTATAAATCGGTTAGAAAAAAGCCTATCAGCAAAAAAAGGGTGGTCGGCACCTTCAGCTAAAAGCCCATTGAAATCATAATCCATAAAGCCCACATTTTCAGGATCATCTGGATACTCTTCTATACCCTCGCCCACATACATTTTCACCATGTCATGAAAAAAAAGGAATATATTACGTAAAAACGCAGGAGGATTTGATACAAGGATATTCAAAAACTCTTCAAAGGGAATCGGTGGTTGGCCTTCGCGCGCTTTGAGCCCTCGATTTATCTGTTCCATGGCTGTTTTAGTATTTTTCATTGTTTCGTCCAATTAAATAACCTTTTTGGAAAGCTTTCTATCTTTCATGGTATACACTACCCTTTGCCATTTGATCTCTCCCTGCCCGCGCTCTTCCGTGGGTGAGATTGCTTGCAGGGTGACAAATCCCAATCCCTCTTTATCAAATCTGGAAATAACCTCGCTGGTCTCTAATTTAACTGGACCTCCCCAAAGGTATTCAATGCCAATCATCGTATTCTCAATAAACTCCTTTACTAATGGTTTTCCCTCAAAACGGTGAACCAGAGAAAGACACCCCTCTTCATCCTTGCTTTTATCAATATATAGAGACGGTGGATGATACAAAGAATCTAAAAGCATGCTTCTATAGTCTTCTGGTTTCCTGCTCTTAACATAATACTCCCAAACCCTTTTGGGCCAATTTAATCTCTTGGCCGTCACAAAAAGATTGTTTCGAGTAATGAAATCATCATCAAGAAAGGTGTTTATAAATGTAAAATCACAAAAATCCTCCCTGACCTTGAAAATGGTCTCCAAGCCTTGCATCATATGAGCATCATACTTATCTCTGGCTTTTGAATCCAATATTCGCTGAAACTCAACAGAATATTTCCCCTTATCAGCCATTTCTCGAACATAGTAAAAAAGGCGCATTCCCAAGGCATATGGGTTTAATCCCAGCCTTGGCATTGAAACTACCTTTGAATTCACCCTTGCAAACTCTACTTCATGGCCCTCAATACGATCATCCCTAAGAAATAAATTTTCATGCCAATAGCTCGCCCAGCCTTCATTCATAATCCTAGTCCGAATCTGAGGTTGAAAAAACAATGAAGTCTTGCACACTACCTCCATTACAGACTTCATCCAATTATTTTCTTCTCTATTTAAAAACTCAGAATTTTCCATTAAAAATTGAATTAAGTCTAACCTAGGTTTAATTTTCTCCTTCAGGTTTTTTTCGAAGAATGCCTCAAATTCAGGATATTTTTTGTTTACATCCAAAAAAAAGTATCCTTCAAGAGCCTCGCCGTAAGTTTTAAGGTACTCATTATATCTGGCTAATTCTTTATTGTATTCACTGATTCCTACCCTCTTTTTGGATTGCAAAAATACATCAAAGTAGAAGTTTAATCTTTTAGATATGCCAGCCGTAAATGGCACATTAGAGCGATCAAGTTCATAGAAATAGCCTATTAGATTGTCAATGCCACGGGTAAATTCAATAACATAGTCAACCCACCTTCCCTTTTCTGACCTGAGCTTGGTTATGAGTCTTTTGTCCGAAAGCGCCTAGCCGGTGAAGTCATAGTCCCATGTATGGCGAAAAAAAGAGTTATTTTGAAAAAAATCAATGTGGGCCAAAACATGATAAAATATCATAACATTAAGCCAGTCAGGATTGTTATCATTATAAAAAGATATGGCCGGCCTTGTGTTTATAACAGTTTCGTAGGGATTTACCGGATAGAGCTCATATCGGCCCTTTCCCTTTTGTACCTCCACATCATTAACCCAATAATCATAAAGGGTAGGTATCATTCCCTTAGGGCTCAGCTCCAGCATATCACGATTGGTAACAATGTATTCTAAGGTTTCCTTGCCGAAGACCAGACCTGCCTCCTTAGCCCTCCCCTTGCAGCCTTCCATTATTTTTTTTGTGTGCTGGTCTATTAATTCCATAAAAAGAAAACCCCCTTCATTCCCCTTGAAAAACGTACCACAAAATAATATCAGACATATCTTTACGGGAAATTCACTTCCAGGTAAATGGCATATAAAAAGAATAGTTAGAAATAGTCATGGGCAAAAAATGTAATCCTGTCTTACCTCTTTCTACCGAATTAAAGGCCCTTATTTATACCATAGCTTATTAATTTTTTTATTCCATCTATCAAACGACTTTCGTCAGCATTCACCTGCACTACATCAAGCCTGAGCAAATCAGGTTTTTCTTTTATTAGCCCTGAATTCTCGACATATTTTTCAACTACAGTTTGTTTCTCAGCCCCGGAATTTTCCCTGGCAATGGTAATTCCAACCCGGTTTGCGTAGTTAAGTATTTTCTTTAGCTCAGGAATAGTCTCCCTACCATCCGCATCCCAATCTTCACCATCAGTACCCTGAAAAACATATATATTATAATCCCGGGTCAAATTTTCTTTTTCTATAATCATGTTCACCAACTCATATGCCGACACTATTTTGGTGCCACCCGCTACATTTGAATTGTAATAGGTGTGGAAATCAGGGACTTCTTTAGCCTCAGTATCATGGAGTATAAACCTGGATTCTACCTGTCTCGAATACTGATATAAAAGCCAACTATATATCAGAACATGCTGAGACACCACGACCTCTGTTGGCAAGCCTTGCATGGAACCAGAGTAATCCCTGATAAAAAAAACGAGGGCTTGAGATTCATAGGTTTTTTCCCTGGAAAGTGTTCGATAAATCATGTCTCTAGGCGAGACTAAAAGGCTATCAGGATCAATGTCCCCCTCGTTCGAAACATTGCCTAAGCTTATATTGGTTTTCAGGATCCTCCTCAGGCTCGCCTTTTTATCCAAAAATTGCCCAAATCCACGGTTTTTATCTGTTAAATCATAGGTATAATGTGTCAGGCTTCTTTTCTTACCCTTCTCCTTTAGGTTAGGAAGTTCAAATTTTTCTGTAAGGATTTTCCCCAGATCATAGGCACTGGACTCCATTTCATGGGGTCCAGATTCCCCCTCGCCTGGCCCACCTGCGCCGGATTCCCCCCGGATCGGCTCTTCCCCAATTACCTCTCCCTCTTCATCTTGACCTGTACCGCCTGTTTGTTCTTCCTCCGCAGGATCAAATGAGTGACTATGTATAAATTTTTCCTCCACCGTAGTTGGGACAACTACAATTTTGTCTCTCCCCCCTTTACCGGGCTTTACCATCCGGCCGACTTGTATCTTTCGAGGAAATCCGTCCTTTTCTCTCTGCTTATCCCACTCCAGAAGATCATCTATCGAGCCAATATCTGTCCTGAAAGTGCGATGAAAGCCAATCATTGGTCATCCTCCTGGGTGCAAAAATATTCAATGGTCTTTTGCGCGCACGTCTTGCAATAGTTAAGCTTATTTAGCATAGTGTTTACCATACGATCGTACAGCTTTTGGTTCTCCTCATTAGTACGATTAGCAAGGGCCCCAATAAGGCTACCGGCACCCGAAATATCGGATTTAAGACGAACATCAGTAACCGCTTTAATTAATTCCAGGTTATCCATAAAATCATAATCAGGCTTAAGCGAAATCTTTTGCCCATAAATTTTTCGAATTGATGTCCTGAAGGTATCCTTCTGTTCTTTGGTCTTGAGCCCCAACCTTTCTTCAACATTGTTTATAAATCTCTCGTCTATCTTTAGCGCCTTTAGCTCGCCCGTCTGAGGGTCCTTATATTTCCATATCATATCCGGGCCCAAATTTTCGGCATCAACGCCGATAATCATGTTCACATAATTAAGCACATCCTTTCTGATTGCCAGGGGCTCATCCATATAGGCATTAAACATCTCTGTCATGATCCTTTCCCGGTATAATCCCTTGGCAATTTTCAGGTCTTCCATATATTTGGCCCGTTGATTTGCGTCAGTTACATAGTCCAGGACAATTCGCTCCAACATCTTAAAGATATCATAGGCAAACATGCACTGGCCTTCATTGGTTTCAGAGCTTTCAACCAATAGCTGGATAGCCCTGCCAAGATTACGCTGCCCCAATCCACTCTGGCCAAACCGGTTAGTTATATTCGGATCCTGATTGAGGGTTTCGATAACCTCTGACAAGGTGATAAGACTCTTTTCTCCAGCCACTTCGCCTGCAGCCAGCTTCATAGTCTCAATAGGCGTCAGTTTCTCCGAACGAGGCAGGCGCGTTAATACCACAGCCACTGAAGCAGCATAATTTAAGTTAGGGTCTTGATGCAGGTTTTGGTTTGTTAGCGTGGTTTTCGCTTCACTGCCGATAGCATATGATGTTAGCTCTCTCTGCAGCATATAGTCTGTATTATGCGCTACATAACAGATGCGGCATCTATCCACGATAGGTGCTTCCTCCTTTTCCGAGATAAAGCTATAATATTCAGAATTGTTACTTGTAGCTATTATAAGGGTATCTATTGGCCATTTAAAGCCCTCAATCTCAATAGTCCGATTTTGGATAACCCCTAAATACACCTGGATAAGGTCTTTCTTATTTTTAAATATTTCATCGACGAAATGTATGCCGCCCCCAGCAACTCGTGCAAGGGCTCCCCGCCTTAAATCAAAGCGATATGGGTTGTTTGTATCAGCAATATACAGCAACCGTTGAATAGATTCTTCCCCCAAAAGATCTACAGCAGATGAGGTAATCTTGTCCTTTGCCGGGTATTTCCCGGTCACTGTCCCTAAGCTTTCAATCAGGGGCACAGGAATTACCTCGACAAAGGTAAGCATTTCTTGAATGTTGCCTTCAGTGAACATTTGAATATCATTCCACAAATAACTTGTACAGGCGCCCAATGGTCTATAATTTTCAAATAGCTTCTCTATTTCTTTATCTGAAAAATTGAATTCTTTAGACAGAAAAGCGCGGGTTTCATCTAAATCCTCAAACAGGTTCATAGCGAGAATTACTGGATCTTCATACGTCTGGGATTCGATTGTTGTAATCTTCCCGTATCTACCGATCTTGTCCATATTTACAAACCTGAAGGTATACCTTCTATTGTTATCTTTAGCCAAGAAGTCCCGATACTTGGCGGAAATGAAGTCAACCAGAAAAGTTTTTCCATTCCCTGGCTCTCCTACAAGCACAAAGGCCATCTCTTTTGAAGACCCACCTTCAGAAGCATCCTTTACATATGAAACGAAACTGTTGAGCTCATCATACATACCTATTATATGTTTTCTACCGGTTCGAAATATACTATAATCATAAATAGTTTTCCCCTTTACCGTAACCTTACTAATTTCACTTTCTAGTATCATCCTGGAGACACTCTGAAAGGCATTTTCAAAGCGTCGTTCGCCCTTTTTGACTGCCCTTAGATGATAATGAAGGGTATTGTTATTCGTAGACATTTTTCCTCCTGCAAAAGAATTAATCGGTTTGTCCTGGTTTTATCTCAGCAGCCATAAACGGCTAATTGGTTAAAAAGACTTTAGATTATGCTTGCCTAAATTATCTGGATTGTTAATGAAAGGTCTATTCAGGGGCAACGCATTTTAGCTATCAGGGTCAAATCCTCACCTCCCTTGAAAATCTCTTTGAGTAAACCAATGCGTTTCTGTTGTGAGACTTGATAATCTGACTGAGTTAGTTGAAGTAGTTCATGTATAAAAAATAAATGCTAATTAAGTCCATAAACTGATCAAGATCCTCTATTCCTCCAGTTTATTTGATTTGATTATGCAAAAAAGTGTAAAGATTCAATGTTTATCTGTCATCCGCTTCTACGGACAGAAGTAATACTGGGTTTCGCTTTAGTGTAAAAGGCTCAATATCTTTTAATTCAGCCATCCGATTTTATTTTTGTTCTGCTTACTTTGAGAGACCACACTTTATATGTAGAAATGAATCAAGCTTCTATTTAAACAGAAACACAATGTATTAAACTCTATTCTTTTATAGTCATTTAATCAAAAGCAGGTAAAAAAATCAAATCTAATTTAAAGTTTTTTATATAGAAGATCAGGCAGTAGCTTTGAAACAAAACGATTTTTCGGTGTACAAAAAGACGTCAAATTAGAATTAGCTTAAGCCCTTGGTATCTCCTTATTTATGCAGATACCTATCAATCTTATTTACCTAAATCATGTACCTATTTTTATATCTAAATAAATGAAACACTATAAATACGTCTCTTTAGTGGCACCGGGGCGTCTCAACATATATCATAACCATAGAGTTTTCCACAGCCAATCTAATCTTCAGGGTTTCATACATTAATTACCTTGATTCATATCATGTTATATTTTAGAATATAAAAAATTATTAAAAGGGAAAAACATCGTGGATAACTTAATAAGGGTCCTTCGTTCATTCAGTGAAGGCAAAGAGGATAAGGAATTTGTAGACAAGCTCATTGACCTTCTTAAAGATAAACTGATTGATACTGTTCATCAAATGTACATTCAAGGACTTAAATTTGATAACAGCAGGACTATATTCCCAGACCAATGGAAAATAATATATTCTGGCTTAAAGGAAATTGACTTCTTTAAATATTTTATACCACATGAATATGGAGGCAGAAAGACCACCGAGGAAAATTTATATTTTATAATGGAACTTCTGGGATATGTTTGCCCAAGCCTTGGAATAATATTCGTTGCCCACAGCCGGGCTATTGACCTTATACTTGCCGGAAATGATGAATCTCAAAAAAAAAGATTTCTTGAGATATTAAGTGAGGGAAACTTTGGTGCAATTGCTATGACTGAGGAAAGGGCAGGCTCTGATCCTACGGCTATAGAACTCTCGGCAAAGCTTGAAGTTGATTATTACGCATTTCACGGGGAAAAAACCTTTGTTTCTAACGCAGGCTTAGCAACAATTTATACAGTTCTTGCTAATACAAAGGGGAAAAGAGGGGCACGATCATTAAGCGCCTTTATCGTGGAAAGTAACACAGGCGGATTTCTTATAGAAAACTTACCAGAAAAGGATGGCCTGAAAATTCTTCCAACTGGCAGGCTGGTATTTAACAACAGCCTAATCCCAAAACAAAATCTGGTTGGCAAGGAGGGGAGTGGTTTACTGCTGGTCCTTGATGTAATAGACAAGGGCAGAATATTGCTGGCAGGCGTGTCCTGTGGTCTAGCATCACGTATTTTTGATGAGGTATTTAATTATTCCCGGAAAAGGATTCAATTCGATAGACCCCTGACAAGCAGCCAAGATATCAGTTTTAAAATGTCGGATATGATTACCCAGATAAATGGTGCTCGAGGATTGTGCTTTCACGCCCTGAAGCAGATAAATACCCAACATTACAGAAATGCTTCATCGCAGGCAAAGTTATTTGCCTCTCAAATGGTAATGTCTGCAGCCGACCTTGGCCTTAAAATCATGGGAGGCCGAGGCTACTTTAAAAATAGTATGATTAATATGTTAAGTGCGGATGCAAGGGGAATGGAATATTTAGAGGGAACCTCCAGCATTCAAAAGATGATAATTTCAACGGAACTGTTTAAAAATTACGATTGACATCTAAAATAAGGCCTAAGAAATAAGCATTCCTTAACTTAAAATCTGACAGCCCTATATATCTGAATTAATGATATAAGGTGCAAAAACTAGTTAATAGTCAACATACATTGTAAAAATAAAAATTAGTCTCTTTTCTGTTATTTTCATCTGGATGAAGCCTTAAGAAGAGTTTTTCCTTTGTCCTGAAGATAGGTTTCAGGACAATTTTTTAATAAGCCTTTCTTCACCTTTACTTTTTATATGAAAAAATAGTGGAGCCCCACGGGCAAGCCCGTGGCACCACGTGGTTTCGTTGATTCGCTTCGCGAACGGCGGGGCTTAGTGGTGCGACATCCCGACTATAGGCGCATTCATCCACGGCTAAAGCCGTGGCTTTCT
>JAGYMO010000384.1 GCA_018400255.1 Deltaproteobacteria bacterium | reverse complement strand
ATTTTGTAAATCTTCCGCACACCTCTCGTGGTCCGTCAATGGATTTTTTCCGGTCGGAATTGGATACCTTTAAAAAAAGCATTGAAAGGTTTGCGAAGAGAGAAATTTCAAATGACGACCTTGCTAAGACTATTGAGCTTTACAACGAAAACAGGGCTAAAGCGAAGGCCATTTATGAATTTAGAAAATCTGACCCACCTCTTGTTTCCGGTACTGAAATTCTAAAAATACTAACTGCGGGAATGGCTCTTCCAGTTGAAGAATCAAATGATTTTTTTGATGATGTCCTGAATGAACTCAATAAAATAACAGAAAGTCCCATAAAAAAGGCGCCACGTATAATGGTTGTAGGCGCCACAGTGGATAATATAGACTTCATACAGTTAGTTGAAGACAGCGGCGCTAATGTAGTTGCCGACACATTATGTATAGGCACAAGAGATTACTGGCCCATGACAGAAACCGACATCGATCCCCTGGAGGCGCTTGCCCATAGGTACCTGGATAAAGTCAATTGCCCAAGAACATACAGGGAGAAGGTAGGCGATACATATGAAGATGACCTGGAGGCACGATTTGGTGATATAGGCGCGTTCAGCAAGGACTTTAATGTTGATGGGGTTATACTCTACATCTATAAATATTGTGACCCGTTTGGGTTTGAGGTACCAGCAAGAATGACCTATCTTAATTCCTTAGATTTACCCGTTCTCTATTTAGAAGACGAATATTCATCCGGGACTATTGGCCGCCTCCGTACAAGGATACAGGCATTTCTCGAGATGATTGATATATAAAAGCTCAAGTAAAGGGTATTTTAAATTATACGAGGATTTTATAATCCATTTTATTAGGGAGGAATGAGCACATGGCTGAAGAGCAAAAAGAAGGTGAAAGAAAGAGAAGAAAGCATGCAACTGAGGCGGCAGGGAAAATTGGCCCAATGGTGAAGGCAGCTATAGGCGGTACGGTAAATGCAAAGGCAGAAGGAAAACCAATCGCCTACACATTTATTGTATGCAGTTATGATGAAATTATAAGGGCAATGGATATAGTGCCTGTT
Organism: Deltaproteobacteria bacterium; assembly: GCA_018400255.1. Classification (GTDB taxonomy): domain Bacteria; phylum Desulfobacterota; class DSM-4660; order Desulfatiglandales; family B25-G16; genus M55B121. The sequence continues at coordinate 814 of JAGYMO010000384.1, read as the reverse complement.
TGGACAGAGAATTATGCCGGTATATGCGGTGCAAAAAGGGACGCTGAAAGGTTTCTTGAGAGGGCTGAATCATTAAATTTTTCACGGTCTCTGTGCACATATGCACTTTGCGGACTGGGCTTTGACCAGTGGAGAGAGGAACTCGGCGAGATGCCGCCTAATCCCCCCTGGGGAGGGCAGGCACGGCCGGACGTTATGCTGTCAAGCGGGCAGATCCTTTGTGATCCAAGAAACAAATGGTATCAGGCAGTTCAGCAATACATACCGGATGTGCCAATTTACAACGTTGGTTTACCATGGCCTTTATACGAGGATGACGTTGACCTTGCCGAGGTGGAGCCCTATTATATAAAATATATTGTGGAGGAATTACGGGGACTTGTAAAATTCCTTGAGAAACACACCGGCCGAAAAATGGACTGGGACAGGTTGAGTGAATTAGTAGACTTAGGCGAAAGAACATGGAACCTGATCTGGGAAACCTATGAATTAAGAAGGGCAGTCCCAACCCCGATGGGCACGGGAGATGCCATGAACACCATGGTGCCAATGGTCTTTATGCTTGGAACTCAGGAAGGATATGACTTCTTTGCAGGTTTAAATAAGGAGCTCAAGGAAAAAATTGCGCGAAAAGAGGGCGTAGTTGAAAACGAGAAATACAGACTCCTTTGGGGCGGCGGGTTGCCATCATGGTTTGCGCTGACGGATTTTAACTACTTTAACAGCAAAGGGGCAGTATTTCCCGCTGAAACAACATATCGAATGATTGAGCCGATTTACCATCTGAATATCCCTGATACAAATGACCCTCTTG
>JAGYMO010000383.1 GCA_018400255.1 Deltaproteobacteria bacterium | reverse complement strand
TTAACGATCTTGCAGACCAAATATTACATGCGGGCAAGCTGTCTATCTATTCTGTTTTAGGGTTTAATGCCCCGCAGCTTGCCACGGGGTAGTTCAATATGGATTAAAAGACACGAGATTGGGGATTATTTTTTATTTTTTAAATATAAATAGGGGGCTGGAAATGAGAAAATTTAAGATTGCAGGATTGCTTATATTGATATTTGCCCTGGTTTCCTGCGCAGGACTTCAGACAAAGACTCAAAAGGGAGGAGCATATGGTGCCGCTGGAGGTGCTGCAGCAGGCGCAATAATCGGTCAGCTTATTGGTGGTGATACTGAAAGTACCTTGTGGGGTGCTGCTATTGGTGCGGCTGTCGGCGGCGCAGGGGGAGCAGGGGTTGGCAGAATGATGGACAACCAGGAAAGAGACATGCGAGAGGCCCTGGCCGCCTCCGAAGCCGCTGCTATAAGCAGGGAGGGAAACCTTCTCGCGATAACCTTTAAGGGCGATGTTACCTTTGACACAAATTCCACAGTTGTTAAGCCTGGCCTTTATAGTGAAATTGATCGCATAGCAGACGTTCTTACCCGCTATCCGCAAACCCTTATAAGGGTCGAAGGCCATACAGATAGCGTTGGGACGGAAGAATACAATATGGATCTTTCATTTCGTCGCGCTGACTCTGTAAGAGACCTTCTCGTTGAGAGAGGAGTAAATATCAGTCGCATTCAAACCGTCGGTTTTGGTGAAACAATGCCGGTAGCAACGAACGCTACGGAGGCGGGTCGCCAATTAAATAGAAGGGTGGAAATAAAGATAGCACCGCAAACGCAACAGCAATAATGGGGGTATGACATTTTTTCAATAAAGGCTTGTCGTATAGGTGATTCAAAATAGAAGGGCTTGCCATTGTCCTATATCGCCCCATATTACTATCCCTCATGGTATGGATTTATAAAACGGAATAGTGGCACGATATTGCTCAGGAATTGACAAGTTATTCCGTATTATTTCTGATTAATATGGATGCACAGGTTTTTAGTGTGTATTCAGGGCCTTATTTTTCTTCCTTGTTTTCTTCTTTTTTGATTTCGATCCCTATCTTCTCGAGGGCTTTGGTCGTCTCCTGACGAACCTTGGTTATCGTATCAGAGGTCTCGGCTTTTAGCGCTTTCATGGTCGCCTGAAGATCTTTAATTTGGGCCTTAAAGTGCGCCTCACCACCCGTTCGATTGTATGCGACAATGGCCACAATAAGCGCAATTATTGAAACCATTAAGGCGAGGGTTGCCCTGAAGCCTCCCTTGACAATTTTTGTTTCATTACTCATTTTTAAACCTCCTTACATAAAGGCTAACTACTAAGTGACTATGTAATCATGCCTTTTTGCGGTCCCTGGTTTTTAGTCTCGTAGATAGCAAGCCCACGAAAATTCCCACAACAAAAGTGGCTAGCAGAAGCAGGGCCCTGGACATAGAGATTTTCCAGGAGAAAAATTGAACCTCGACGACTTGGGTATTCTGTATAACAAAAATAATAACAAGCGCAAGAAGAATAAGAGAGACAACTTTTTTAATCATTTTTACCTCCTTTCAGGTTCATTGTTTGATGTGTAAATCTCACCGTCCGTTGAAGCAAAGCGGAGATCCCGCCATCGGGGCTTCGCTAAAGACCCCAGTACCATCTGCCGGAGCTACGGGGCAGGCGCAAAGGACGCAGAGTGAATATATTTCCCCTTTGCTGTTGAGAGGACAGCAAAGGGGAAATCATACAGCCGTTGAGTATAGCATCACGGGCAGGTATTTGTCACTGGATAAGGTACCATCATGCCCGGTAGGGCTGACGATTTTAGCTTTCCGGCCTCTCAACG
>JAGYMO010000382.1 GCA_018400255.1 Deltaproteobacteria bacterium | reverse complement strand
TAAAAAGAGTTTATCTGCCTTGCATTCCGTGAAGGAGGAAATTAAACAAAGATGAAAGAAAAATTGAAAAATGATTCAAGTAAATCCATCTCCTATAATCTAGAAAGCCTTTTCAACCCTCAGTCAGTGGCAATTATTGGAGCATCTTCAAGCTTTGGAAAATGGGGACAAATGGTTCTCAGCAATATTATAGGCGGTGGCTTCAAGGGAAAGATCTTTCCTATAAACCCGAAGGAAAAGGTAATATGCGGCCTCAAGGCCTATATGGATATAAATGATGTTCCCTACGACGTGGACCTTGCTTTCATAACAACGCCGGCAAGCACAGTACCAGAAATTTTGGAGTCCTGCGCAGATAAGGGCGTTAAAGGTATAGTGCTCATAACATCTGGATTTAGCGAGACGGATGAAGCCGGGAAGGAGCTTGAGAACAATATTGTATCCATTTGTCGCGAGAGAAACGTACCCTTTATAGGTCCAAATACAATGGGAATCATATCCCCCTACTCTGACCTATTTGCCACAGGGACACATACCAGGCCGAAGAAGGGAACTGTAGCATTTGTCTCTCAATCCGGCAATCTAGGAAACCAGCTAATATACTGGGCTGAACAACAGGGAATTGGCATTTCCCTGTTTGTGGGCTCGGGAAATAATGCCATGCTCAACTGTGTAGATTATCTGGAATACCTTGAATACGATGAACACACCAAGATTATTATATTATATATTGAGAGTGTTCAGGAGGGCAGGAAATTCCTTGAAACAGCAAGCAGCTTAAATAAAAAAAAGCCGGTCATTGTTTTAAAGGGAGGACATACAAAGGCAGGGGCTGCGGCCGCTGCATCACACACAGGCGCAATGAGTGTAGAGACCTCGATAATGGAGGCAGGATTTAGGCAGGCTGGGATCTTGAGCGTAAAAGTACCATCTGAATTGCTTGACCTTTCCGCGGGATTTTCCTCTTTGCCTGTGCCTAAAGGGAACAGGGTTGGTATTGTTACGCTTGGAGGCGGTTGGGGTGTCGTAACAAGCGATGAGTGCAATGAAAAGGGGTTGGTCCTTCCGGAGATTCCCGGGAATATAATCAAAAAGATAAGCACATATTTACCCCCATTTTGGAGTAAGAGAAACCCGGTAGACTTAGTTGGCACCAGAGACCTTGAGATACCTATTGTTGCTGTTGAGGAGCTTTTAAGATGGGAAGGCATCGATGCGGTAATAAGCCTTGGAATTGTTGGGAGACTTGAACTTGTACGTTCCCTTGTAAGATCTACCAGACGAGTAGATCCATCAATGTCAGCCGCATTTTTGGATAAAATGGAGGAATTCAGCCTAAGATATGAAGAAGAGTATATCGTTAGCATTGTGGACTTAATGGAAAAATATGAGAAACCTGTTGTAGGGGTGTCCTTAACCAGCACAACAGAAGGAACTGTCAGGCCTGTGCCTGGAAAAAAATATAGCGGCGTTTTCTATCAAACCCCGGAGACCGCTGTAAATGTGCTTTCAAAAATGGTTGCTTATTGGGGTTTTATCAAATCAATATAGGTGAATCAGCTGCTAAAAAATGAACAGGAGATTTTATTAATGAGTTACCCTTTTAAACTTCTTGAAGAACTCCAGCCCGGGATGGTTACCCTGGTAGGAATACCGTTTGACAAGAACTCGTCTTTTCTGAAGGGAACAGCACTGGCGCCCCCAATAATACGCAACGCCCTCAATTCCGGATCTACAAACCTTTGCACGGAAAATGGCATTGACTTGGCAGAAGATAAGCGCTTTAAGGATACTGGCGACATTGATTTCTTAAATAAGGAAAATGAATTTGATAGTATAGAGCAATACATTGCCTCCCTGTTAAAAAGACAGGTTTATGTGCTTTCATTGGGCGGAGACCACTCAATTTCATATCCAATACTAAGGGCATACAAAAACGAATACGATACAATAAACATCCTTCACCTTGATGCGCACCCTGATCTTTACGACGAGCTTGATGGTAATCGGTACTCCCATGCCTCCCCATTTGCACGTATTATGGAAGAAAGACTTTCAACCCGATTAGTTCAAGTTGGGATAAGGACTATGAACTCTCATCAAAGAAGACAGGCAGACAGATTTGGTGTTGAGGTTATTGACATGCTGGAATGGCAGCACGGAGTAAATATTACATTTAATGCGCCGATGTATCTTTCACTTGACCTGGATGTACTTGATCCTGCCTTTGCACCAGGGGTTTCCCATCATGAACCAGGAGGCCTTGCAACCAGGGAGGTAATAAAACTTATCCAAGACATAGACGTACCAATTATAGGCGCTGATATAGTTGAATTTAACCCTAAAAGGGATGTTTTTGATATGACGGCAATGGTAGCAGCAAAGTTTGTAAAAGAGAT
>JAGYMO010000381.1 GCA_018400255.1 Deltaproteobacteria bacterium | reverse complement strand
ACACGGGCCTTTGGAGCCCGCATTCGGAGGTTCGAATCCTCCCACCCCAGCCAGGAAGAGAACAATAGATCCTGTGAATGGGTTTTCATACTTCTCTTTCTAAAATGGGCACGATAAAAAATTCTTCAAAGGCGGTTATAACCTTCTTTACAAAGCAAAAAGATATGAACGAACTGATTGATAACCTGAAAATATTTAGTGGAACATCAAACTTACAACTCACTAAAGAGGTCTGTGATTATCTGGAAATTGTTCCCGGACAGATATTAAATTCTACCTTTAGCGACGGCGAAATTAGAGTTGAAATTGATGAAAATGTTAGGGGCAAAGATGCGTTTATAATTCAGTCAACATGCAGCCCTGTCAACGATAATTTCATGCAACTGTTAATAATTACTGATTCCCTTAAAAGGGCCTCTGCAAAAAGCATAACAGCTGTAATGCCTTATTACGGATATGCCAGGCAGGACAGAAAGGTTAAGCCCAGGGTCCCCATAAGCGCAAAACTTTTAGCTGACCTAATCACCGTGGCCGGTGTAAACAGGGTAATCTCCATTGATCTTCACGCCGGGCAGATCCAAGGATATTTTAATATACCTGTAGACAATTTATTCGCTGCCCCCATACTCTTAAAGTATATCATAGAAAACTTTGAAAATAATCTAACAATAGTGTCCCCAGATGCTGGTGGTGTAGAAAGGGCCCGTTCCTTTGCAAAAAGACTTAATGCGTCTTTAGCTATTATAGATAAAAGAAGAGAGGAGCCAAATGTTGCAGAGGCTATGAATGTAATCGGTGATGTAAAAGGGAAAACAGCGATTCTTCTGGACGATATGGTTGATACAGCAGGCACCTTAGACCAGGCCGCCCATGCCTTAATTAAAAACGGGGCAAAAAACGTATATGCTTGCTGCACTCACCCAGTTCTATCGGGCAATGCGGTAAATCGTTTGGCTGATTCCCCTATTGAGACACTTTTAGTAACAAATACGATACCATTAAATAAAAAGGCCTTAGGGTGCGCCAAAATTAAGGTCCTGTCTGTAGCTGAAATTTTAGGCGAGGCAATTAAAAGGGTTTACTTTTCAAGGTCCATTAGTTCCCTTTTTATATAAAATTACATAAAAACTATTTATGCTAGTAAGATAAACTATGAACATTATACATATCTACAAAACTCACCTATACGTCATATGATATGGTTCAATCCTTTGAATGTTATCTTTAATGAGAGAACTATTTGGAAATCGATAATAAATATTAGTTACCGGAGTTAACAATGGAAAATGAACAAATTAATTCTGAAGTAAGGGATAAAACTGGTAAAGGAGAGGCTCGACGACTTAGAGAATCGGGGCAAATTCCCGCCATCTTTTATGGCCCAAAAGCAGCACCTACCATGATATCATTAAACTATTCGGAACTCGAAAAGGTGCTCAGGGGAAAATCCGCGGAGAATATTATATTTGATTTAAATATAAACTCTGACAAAAAAACCAAACCAAAGACCGTAATGATAAAGGAGCTTCAGATAGATCCTGTTACAAGGAATTTTCTGCATGTGGACCTTTATGAAATTGCCCTTGGTGAAGCAATAGAGGTTAACATCCCTGCCGTCCTTATAAATACCCCAATCGGAGTAACAAATGGGGGCATTTTACAGCATACAATTAGGGAATTGAGCGTATCGCTCTTACCTAAAGACCTGGTTGAGAAGATAGAGATTGATGTATCTAATCTTGATATAGGTGAGACAATACACATAAGGGATGTCCCTTTTCCTCCTGGCTTAACGCCGACAGAAGACGAGGGCCTTACAGTTGCTACAGTTGTCGCGCCGACAGTTGAAAAAGAGGTGGAGGAAGTAGAGGAAGAAGAGGTTGTGGCTGAAGAGGAAGACGTAAGTAAAAAAGCAGGAGAAAAGGAGGAATCTTAAGATCACCTATCTTATTGTAGGACTTGGTAATCCAGGCATTCAATATGATAACACCAGGCATAATCTTGGCTTTAGGGCTATTGATCTTCTATCAAAAAAACACAATCTTCACTTACGCAATAAAGGTTTTTTCTCTAAATCAGCAAAAATGGAATTTGTCAAAAAAAAGGTTGTCCTTGCCTGCCCACAGACCTTTATGAATAATTCCGGTTTAGCTGTTAAAAGTCTGGTGGAAAACTATAAAGTAGATATAAACGATTTGATGGTAATCCACGACGACCTTGATCTGGATGTAGGCAGGATGAAGATAGCCTACGATGGTGGATCAGGAGGCCATCGCGGGATAAAGTCTGCAATCCTTCACCTTGGGTCATGTTCCTTTACCAGAATAAAGATAGGCATAGGTCGTCCAAAACATGGGGAGGTAATTGAAGATTTTGTCTTAAACCCCTTCTATAGTGACCAGGAAAAGATAATCAAGGAGGTTCTTAATGTTGTGACAGAGGCTGTCGAGGCATTTATTCTAAATGGTGTAGAAGCTGCAATGAATAATTTTAATTCTATAATAATGAAGAGGGAGGTAGAATAGTAATGCAAGGATTAACTGTTTATGCGCCTTATTTAGGAATTTTCGGTTTACTTATAGCTTATTTTATATTTTTATATGTAAAAAAACAACCAAATGGAAGTAAGCAAATCCAGGAACTTGAGGAAATGATTCATTCCGGGGCTATGGCATTTTTAAAGAAAGAATATTTCGTCCTATTATTCTTTATAGCAATAGTTTTCCTCTTACTGGGTTTCGTATCATGGAGAACCTCCATCGCATTCGTTACGGGTGCTTTTTGTTCTATGTTAGCAGGATTTTCAGGCATGAGCGCTGCCACCATAGGAAATTCAAGAACTGCCAATGCTGCCAACAAAAATGGACAGGCCAGCGCCCTTAATGTTTCATATTTTTCGGGCTCGGTTATGGGTCTTTCCGTGGCAAGTCTCGGCTTACTTGGTCTGGGTTTTTGGTTTTGGCTTTACGGTGGAAATCCAGAAACCGCAGAATATATCAATGGGTTTGCCATGGGTGCAAGCTCAATCGCATTATTTGCAAGGGTCGGAGGAGGAGTTTACACAAAGGCCGCAGATGTTGGAGCCGATCTAGTTGGAAAGGTAGAGGCTGGGATTCCTGAGGATGATCCAAGAAATCCCGGCGTAATTGCTGATAATGTGGGAGACAATGTAGGAGATATCGCGGGCATGGGGGCTGACATATTCGAATCCTATGTGGGCTCTGTTATTGCAACAATAGCAATTGCCGCCACCTTGTCTATCAATACCCCTGAAACCCTTGCCGCCTTTGTTAAAAGTTTTCCAGTCCTTGAAGGCTCTTCAGCTACAGCTATTAAACTTAAATTCATGGCAATGCCTATATTAGTTGTAATGGCTGGTTTAATAGGGTCATTTGCAGGCGTATTTTCTATTAAAATCTTTCAGAGGGGAAATCCCGCAAGTGCTCTCAGGCTTACAACCTATGTAGCGGCTGCTATCCTTGTATTATTGGTTGCTATTATAACCCATTATATGGGTATGCCATGGGGTGCTTTCTGGGCTATTATATCCGGTCTTGCTTGTGGTATCGTGATTGGGCTCTTAGCCGAGTATTATACCTCCGGTCCGCCTGTTAAGGCTATTGCCGAACAGTCTGCTACTGGGCCAGCTACAGTAATTATAGCCGGCCTCGCCGTAGGTATGCGATCAACCTATCTGCCTATTCTTGGTATAGCCGCAGCCACCTTTATCGGGTATTTAGTAGCAGGTATTTACGGTATTGGCTTATCCGCGGTTGGGATGCTGGCTACGGTTGGCGCTACTATGACAGTTGATGCCTATGGGCCAATTGCAGATAATGCAGGAGGTATATCAGAGATGTCCGGCCTTGGTCCTGAAACAAGGAAAATAACTGATGGACTCGATGCCCTTGGGAATACAACTGCTGCAATAGGAAAAGGGTTTGCCATAGGTTCGGCCGCATTGACTGCGCTGGCTCTTTTCGTTGCTTACACACAGGCAGCGGGGCTGACAACACTGGATATCAAAAACCCTTTGGTAGTAGTAGGTGTCTTTATCGGTGGCATTGTTCCGATGCTCTGCGGTGCAATAACAATGACATCGGTAGGAGAGGCCGCCTTTAGCATAGTGGAAGAGATACGAAGACAATTTAGAGAAATTCCCGGATTGCTTGAAGGAAAAGAGGGTGTCAAGCCTGATCCTGCAACCTGCGTATCAATAGCCACTACATCCGCACTTAAAAAAATGGTGGCGCCAGGCCTGATAGCAATCCTTACCCCGGTTCTAGTCGGTTTCCTTTTGGGTAAAGAAACCCTCGGCGGTATGCTCTTAGGTGCTACGGTTATGGGTGCATTCTTGGCCCTTTTTATGGCAAATAGCGGAGGCGCTTGGGACAACGCGAAAAAATACATTGAGGAAGGTAATCTAGGCGGAAAAGGTTCTGACAACCATAAAGCTGCTGTAGTCGGTGACACCGTAGGCGACCCCTTTAAGGATACATCCGGTCCGGCAATGAATATCTTAATAAAATTAATGTCCGTTGTATCCCTCGTAATTGCCCCTATACTTCCTGCTATTGGGCTTTTTTTAACGTACTTTTAATTTTACAATTCAATGGAGATCATTAACCTTGCTTGAGACAAAATGGTCTCCATGAAAAAGTATAACAATGTTTATAAATCAGAGAATTCTTTTTTGGGAAGGTAAATATTATTAATATTGTTGCGTATTCAACCAAGTATTTTATCCACTTTGTTTAATACTTATAAGATAGTTAACCTTAAACTGACATAATGTTTTAGGATTTATATTTAGTCTGCTATGAGCAGCAAAGAATTTCATGGATTAAGCTATGGATGTAATGCTTATACAATAAATTCTTTTACAAAATTATTAATTCAGCTTGACTGAATTTGTAATATTAACAGGAGGTAGTAATGTTTAAAGTAGGGGACTTAGCAGTTTATCCAGCCCATGGTGTTGGGCGCGTTGAGAGGATTGAGATGAGGGAGATTGCTGGCTCCCAGGAAAGCTTTCTGATAATAAGAATCCTCGAAAATAATATGATTATCATGGTCCCATCTTCAAATACTTCTAGTGTTGGATTAAGACAGATTGTGAATTCAGAGGAGGTATCAAAAATTTTTTCTATACTTCAAAAAAGTGATAAGTCTGTGGATGATGGCCAGACATGGAATAGGCGTTACAGGGATTATATGGATAAAATTAAAAGTGGTTCCGTCTTCGAAATTGCAGAAGTATTTCGCGACCTAAGTACAATTAATAGAGTTAAAGAGCTTTCTTTCGGGGAAAAAAAAATGTTAGACACAGCGAGAAGCCTGCTTGTGAAAGAGATTTCTCTTGCTGAAAACATGAAGGAAGAAGATGTGGAAAGGGATATAACATCGAGTCTCTTCGTGAAGTATTCTGTTAGGTAACAATACCCCAATAATTATAAGGTAGTGCTAAACATCAGCAAGAAAACCTTTATTTTTTATCATTCGTTTAAAAACTCTGATGTGAGGCTTGACAGATTTCTCTGTTCTAAAAAAGAATTACGATTATCCAGGGCACGAACTCAAGACCTTATTAGATCAGGTGCAGTTACAGTTAACGGCGAGATAAAAAAGCCCGGTCATTTGCTTAATTCTGGCGATAGAGTTAAGCTTTCGCTGCTTCCATTACCAACGCCCTTAAATGCAAATGAAAATGTCAAGCTCAACATCCTTTATGAAGATAACTCAATAATAGTAGTTGATAAACCTCCAGGTTTAATTGTTCATCCAGCCGGAGGTCTCAATAGGGTAACCTTGGTCCATGAGCTGTTAAAGAGAGGGGTTGAATTATCCAGCTTTAAAGATCAGGTACGACCTGGAATTGTTCACAGGCTTGATAAGGATACATCAGGTATTATGGTTGTGGCAAAAACTGATTCTGCCCATGACTTTTTATCCAGCCAATTCAAGCTAAGACAAACAAAAAAAAATTACCTGGCAATTGTTCATGGTACCCTTGGGCAAGAAAACGGAGCTATAGACTTACCTATTTTTAGACATCCTACCAAAAGAAAAGAGATGAGCATTTCTCTATTAAAAGGGAGGAAATCTATCACTGAATGGGTAGTAGTAGATGCCTTTTCTCAAACTTTTTCATTGCTTAAAATAGGCCTAAAAACCGGCAGAACCCATCAGATAAGAGTTCATATGGCGTACATAGGACATCCTGTTGTAGGAGATCTTGTTTATGGATATGGAAAAAAATGGTGGAACAGACAACCTGCAAAAGTTAGGGAATGCCTTCAAATCGCCGGCAGGCAGATGCTGCATGCTGAATCGTTGGGATTTTTTCATCCCGACTCAAAGAGATACGTTGAATTTAAAGCATCAATGCCCGATGATATGAATGCTTTTCTGAGATGGCTCAACGAAAACAGATATAATCTATAGATACGAATCAGGGAAATTATTAACCTTCACTGGCACTATTGCAATTTTCACATTGTATTAAATAGATGCCTTTAAATAGCATACAACTTTAGATACCCAAGCTGGCTAATGGTTATTTTTGCCGAAGCTAACTAATTAAAGGCACTCAAAAAATATGGTTTTTATAGCCGTGAATAGGCCATAATTATTACAATTTTGAATGATTAAAAGACAAAAAGACTAAAAAACTATCAAAATAAGCGGTAATTTCCAAAAGGAGCTTGCGAGTCAGAGTATGCATAGAAAACCTGAGGACAAAAAATTATCAACATATAGCCTTACATTAATTATGTTATAAAAACCCTTGACAGAACGCTATTTGAGATTTAATATATGATTGCTTAATAAATCCACGGAGACTCATTCCTCGAAAAAGTTTTATTTTTCTTTTTATCATCCAAAATCATTGAAGGATCACCATTTAATAATACTTTCCAGGAAATGAAATACTATCAAAATATTTTAGCTTGGCTTATATAGGATATTTACCACTATTTTCCCTTACTATTTAAATAACGCACACAAATCGAAATATATTGACATTTACAGAGGTACTCTAAGATATGAATCTATCAGAACTTAAAAAAAATAATATTAGTGAATTAATTAACCTCGCAAAATCAATCGGGTTAACAGGGGCTAGCGGCATGCGGAAACAAGACCTCATCTTTAGCATCTTAAAGACACAAACAGAACAAAACGGTGTAATATACGGGGGAGGAGTATTGGAGACATTGCCGGATGGATTTGGTTTTTTAAGATCTCCAGATTCTAACTATCTCCCAGGCCCTGACGATATGTATATATCCCCATCACAGATCAAGAGATTCAACCTAAAGACAGGGGATACGGTAACCGGCCAGATAAGACCACCAAAAGAGGGGGAAAGGTATTTTGCATTATTAAAGGTAGAGAGCATTAACTATGATGATCTGCAGGTGGCAGCTGATAAAATATTATTTGATAATATGACGCCCCTTTACCCTACAGAGAGAATCAAGCTGGAAGCAGACCCAGACAATTTTTCAACAAGAATCATGGATTTGATGAACCCCATAGGTAAAGGACAGAGAGGATTGATAGTGTCTCCGCCTAGAACTGGTAAAACAATGCTCCTGAAAGATATAGCAAATGCAGTGACTAAAAACCACCCGGACATATATAAAATAGTTCTTTTGATCGATGAGAGGCCCGAGGAAGTGACTGATATGGCTCGATCTGTAGAGGCTGAGGTCATCAGTTCAACCTTCGATGAACCGCCACAAAGACATGTGCAGGTTGCTGAAATGGTTTTGGAAAAGGCAAAAAGGCTTGTTGAGCATAAAAAAGATGTCTTTATTTTATTAGATAGTATTACTCGATTGGCCAGGGCCTATAACACTGTGGTACCACCAAGCGGAAAAATTCTATCCGGAGGTGTTGATTCAAACGCCCTGCATAGACCGAAGAGATTTTTTGGGGCTGCGAGGAACCTTGAGGAGGGAGGTAGTCTTACTATAATAGCAACTGCCTTAATTGATACAGGCAGCAGAATGGACGAGCTAATATTTGAGGAATTTAAGGGAACCGGTAATATGGAGGTAAACCTGGATAGAAAATTAAGTGACAGAAGAATTTTTCCCGCCTTCGACATTAATCGATCAGGAACAAGAAAAGAGGAGCTTTTAATTGATTCTGCAGACTTAAATCGTATATGGATATTGCGAAAACTCCTTGCGCCGTTGACAACGGTTGATAGCATGGAATTTCTATTGGAAAAAATGAGGGGTACAAAAAACAATAAAGAATTTCTCGCATCAATGAATCAATAATAGGCTTGACTTTAGTAAGCTAAAAAAACGTGGTCACAAAAAAATATGTTATTTTTACATTTCATTTTTTCAAAAATTCATCTAAAAATAAAAATAAAAGTTTTTACCATATTGTAAATTGTAATGCTTTTGTATATATTATTAGGTGTTACTTTTTAATATTTAATAATCGGAGATATGGAATATGAAGAAGGGTATCCATCCACCATTTCAGAAAACAGTTGTACATTGCGCCTGCGGGAATGAATTCGAGACCTATTCAACGGCAAAAGAAATCAAAGTCGAGATATGTTCTCAGTGTCACCCATTATACACCAGGCAACAAAAAATTGTAGATACAAGAGGTCGAGTCGAACGATTTAAGCGTAAATACCAAAACGTAGAGTATGGTAAAAAACCAAATAAATAAACTAACGACAGTTTATTTTTACTATACTTAAAAAGTTTGTCCTTTTGGATTTTTGATAGTGTGTATAAACCTCCAAACTTAATTTTAAACCAATAGACCACCTTATCGCTAAGCCCCCATATCGGAATTTGTCCTAAAGTTTTCAAGCAAATGCTTCCAAATGATTTAATACCATAAAGGGGAAATTTAAAACTCAAAATACAAACGTATTTATCAAAGTCACTCAAAGAGTTAGCAAAAGAATAGCGGTTTGATCTTAACTCGTCAACCGGAGTGTTTTCTTTTGATATAGTTAAATTTGTGGCTTATAGAAAAAGAGGCTAAAAAAACAATGCTTAGGAAAATTGAAGAAGCAGAAAATAGGCTCAATGACCTTGAACTGGAGTTGAGCAAGCCTGAAATTATAAAAGATAAGGATCTTTATCAAAAATATGCAAAAGAACATTCTAACCTTAAGCCTATAGTAGGTATATTCAGAAAATTCAAGGAGGTAAAACATAAGATTGAGGATGCCAAAAGCCTCCTTAATGATTCGGATACAGAGATAAGGGAATTAGCTCATTCAGAAATAAATATATTGAAGAGTGAATTAAATGCACTTGAAACCGAAATGGGAATCTTACTCTCCCCTAAAGACCCAAGGGATGGAAAAAACGTTATACTTGAAATAAGGGCGGGAACAGGTGGGGAAGAAGCAGCCTTGTTTGTGGCTGACCTTTTTAGAATGTACGCCTATTATGCAGAGCAAAAAAAATGGAAGGTAGATATAATAAGCCAGAATCATACGGGCTTAGGCGGCTTTAAGGAGGTAATTGCCTCAATAACCGGTGATAGGGTATACAGCGGATTAAAGTATGAAAGCGGGGTTCATAGGGTGCAGAGAGTGCCGGAAACTGAGGCCCAGGGAAGAATACATACATCTGCAGTTACTGTGGCGGTATTGCCGGAGGCCGAAGAGGTTGAACTATCCATTGATCCCTCGGAACTTAGAATAGATGTATATAGATCCTCAGGTCCAGGGGGACAAAGTGTTAATACCACAGATTCTGCTGTGAGAATTACCCATATTCCTACGGGATTGGTTGTCTCGTGTCAGGATGAAAAGTCCCAGCACAAAAACAAGGCAAAGGGTATGAAGGTTTTGCGCTCTCGTTTGCTAAATCTGAAAGCGGAAGAGCAGCAATCTGAAATCTCTAAAGAGCGAAAAAATATGGTAGGCTCAGGTGATAGAAGCGAAAGGATCAGGACCTACAATTTTCCCCAGGGCAGAGTGACTGACCACCGTATGGGCCTTACACTTTACAGGCTTGATGATATATTACAGGGTAGATTAGATTTATTATTAGACCCTATTGCGGCTTACTTTAATGCAGAAAATAAGAAGGAGGAAGCTGCAAAACTATCATGATGGAAAAAAGGTGGACTATTCAAAAACTCCTGAATGTAGCCTTCGACTTATTAAAAGAAAAAGATATCGAAAACCCAAGACTTTCTGCTGAGGTATTACTTGCCTATCAATTAAAAAAAACCAGGGTCGACCTTTATCTCGAATTTGACCGACCACTGGCTGAATTTGAGCTAAACGGCTTTCGAGCACTTATAAAAAGGCGCATAAAAAGAGAGCCACTTCAATATATCACTGGGCACCGAGAATTCTGGTCTCTTGATTTCTTAGTAAATCCATCGGTTTTAATTCCAAGACCAGAGACTGAAATTCTTATCGAAGAGACCCTCAAGCTAAGGCAAGACAGTTTATTGCCGCAGGCAATAACGCCTAAAATATTAGATCTATGCACCGGTTGTGGTGTAATAGCCATATCCCTTGCAAAGGAGATTACATTGTCTGACATATGGGCAAGTGATATTTCCTCAGAGGCCATCGATACAGCCAGAATAAACGCCAAACGCCATAACGTGGATAGCCAGATAAAATTTATTCGAGGGGATCTCTGGGAACCATTTCAATCCTTTTCTAATACCTTTGATTTAGTTATATCCAACCCTCCTTATATTCTCACAGATATGATTCAAAATCTTTCACCTGAAATATCCCAATATGAGCCGAGGATTGCCCTTGATGGGCATGAAAATGGAATGTATTTTATTGAGAGGATTATCAATGAAAGCTGGAGATACCTGAGGCCCGGCGGATGGCTTTTGATGGAAATGGATAATGACCAGGCTGAAACGGCAACATCTTTAGTGAAGTTATCGACATCCTATGATTACGTTGAAAAAATCATGGACTATGGAAAAAAATATAGGGCAATAAAGGCAAAGAGGGCCAATGGATAAAATAATAATCGAGGGAGGAATCCCACTTAATGGGGAGGTAACAATCAGTGGAGCCAAGAATGCTGCCCTACCAACTCTTGCTGCCTGTCTTTTAACTGGTGGGTGGCATACATTAAATAATATACCAAAATTACGAGATATTTCTACTATCAAAAATATTTTATCAGACATAGGGGTTTCCTTTGAGGAATATGGGGAAAGCCTCAGGGTAAATTCGGACAACCTGAAAGATGACACCGCCCCATATAACCTAGTTAGGACGATGAGGGCATCGATACTGGTTTTAGGACCTCTCCTATCTAGACTGGGTAAGGCTAGAATATCTTTACCCGGTGGCTGTGCAATAGGGGCAAGGCCAATAGACATGCATTTAAAAGGTTTACATGCTATGGGTGCGGATATAGACTTAGAGCATGGATATGTAGTTGCTAAGTCAAGCAGGCTTCATGGAGCAGATATCTTTTTTGATATACCTACCGTCACAGGTACGGAAAATTTATTGATGGCAGCAGTTAAGGCTGAAGGCACAACTATTTTACACAATGCGGCAAAAGAGCCCGAGGTTGTTGATTTGGCAAATATGCTTAATAAAATGGGCGCCCAGGTTAGTGGCATCGGTACGGATATTATAACGATTACAGGCGTCAAAGAGCTCGACCCGGTTGAATACACTATTATACCGGATCGCGTTGAAGCCGGAACATTTTTAGTTGCAGCGGCTATAACTAATGGGCATGTAAGGCTAAGAGGCTATGGTGATGAATACATAGAAGCGGTTATCAAAAAGCTTCGTGATAGTGGCATTGAGATAGAAAAAAGTGGTAACGATATAGTTGCAAAGTCCAATGGCAAAATTAAAAGCATTGATATAAAAACAACTCAATATCCAGGGTTTCCAACCGATATGCAGGCGCAGTTCATGGCATTGATGTGCATCGCTGATGGATGGAGCATGATTAGGGAGACAATATTTGAAAATAGATTCATGCATGTCAGTGAATTAAGGAGAATGGGCGCAGATATCGAAATTAACGGAGGGCAGGCCCTGGTTAGAGGCCAAGATACGTTATTTGGTGCACAGGTCATGGCTACAGATTTGAGGGCCAGCGCATCCCTTATACTTGCAGGGCTTGCAGCAAAAGGCAGGACTGAAATTTCACGCGTTTATCATCTCGATCGAGGCTATCAAGACTTGGATAAAAAGCTTTCTCTCCTTGGGTCAAATATTTGGAGAGAAAAATAATGACCTTTTGTAAAGATAAAAAAATTGCATTAAATAATTTTAACCAACGCGATTCACTTACATCTGCATAAATTACGATACAGAAAAAACAAAATGACAGCAAATCTTTCACAAACGCAACGTCCTTGAACAAAAACTATTATTAAATACACAATGGTAAATTATGGGACCTCGCTTTCTTTTACCTTCATTAGCTGGAGTCGTTACCGGAATACTCATCGATCATTATCTGCTTCCCAGATTTAATTTACCCTTTTACATCATACCCATTATAATACTAATAATCACAGGCTCAATCTTTGTAATCCCCTTCAGTTTTCGTAACTATTTATTCCTTTTAATATTTTTACTTCTGGGAATTAATTCCGCTCATCATAAATCGACTCTATCAAAATTACCACCGGAAGTAGATATGAAAAACGAGGTAATTATTGAGGGAACGGTCTACAGGCCACCTAACGTAAGATGGAATACAGCGACAATATTTGTGCATGGTGAAAAAATATTTTTTTCCAACGAATACAGGGTAATAAAAACCAATCTAATCTTAAGGGTATACAAATACAGGGGTGATTTAAAAGTAGGCGATAGGATAAGGTTCCCCGCCATATTCAGGGAGCTTAAAAATTTTAATAATCCAGGAGGATTTGATTATAAATTCTACATGGAGAATCTTGGCGTCTCTTTTATGGCTACCATACGAAATGGTAACTATATCGTGCCTATGGGAAAAGGAAATCTTGGCACTATAGAAAGTGCCCTTGAGAAGATACGGGCGCCTATACGGAATTTTTTTAATGAGCGCCTGCCACCCTATTCAAGGGCTATATACAGGGCCATTATTTTGGGTGAAAGGCAGGAAATCACCAAAGAGATAAGAACACCTTTTGATCGTGTCGGCATTGGTCATATTATGGCGGTCTCCGGGCTTCACCTTGGTTTAGTTGCATGGTTCTCCTTTAAGCTTATAAAATGGTTGCTATCCCTTTCCTACCGTTTGACATTGATGGCGGATATAAAAAAAATTGCCGCTGCAGGTACACTTTTTCCTGTCATAGCCTATGGTCTAATTACCGGCTTTCATGTTTCTGCCCAGAGGGCAACGATAATGGTAATGGTATTTTTATGGTCTTTAATTATAGACAGGGAAAAGGATGTCTGGTCTAGCCTTTCACTTGCAGCTATTGTGGTCTTATCTCTTAACGGAAACGCCCTATTCACTGCATCATTTCAACTATCCTTTATAACCGTCGCGGGTATACTATACCTGGCACCCCTAATACTCTCATGGATATCCAAAATCAAAGACAATGATGAGCCGATTGCAAGGGGAAAACGATTTAACTTTGTTTCATCCTATGGATCAGGGCTTATAGCAGTAACCGTATCTGCTACCATTGTAACAATACCAATAGTTTCCTATTATTTTAATCGTGTTTCAGTTATAGCACTCTTAGGCAATCTGACAGTTGTTCCTATCATTGGATTGTGGGTATTGCCCCTCGGCTTGCTTTCTTCCGTTACCCTGTTTCTTTCGAATACCATTGCATGGGCAATTCTTTATCTTAGTGAGCTTGGATTAAAAATATCAACATACCTCGTTGATTTCTGGTCTG
>JAGYMO010000380.1 GCA_018400255.1 Deltaproteobacteria bacterium | reverse complement strand
GCCTCCCTTGTTGCCATCTGCGCTAATTCATAATATGTTTTTTCTCTCCATGTCCCCTTAAAAGGGGTAACTGCTGCACCGACAATGCCTACTTTTTTTGACATTATTTACTCCTTCTGTTTGCGTTATGACTCTTTTTAATGTGCTATTTAGCCATTTTTCCTTTAAGAATTTTGTGTTTTCTCCGTATGCATCTTACGGAGCTCGCTTCTCAGGATTTTTCCAGATTTTGTCCGGGGCATCTCTTGCACAAATTCTATCTCCCTTGGGTATGCTTGTGCCTCAAGCTTTGTCTTGACATACTCCTTGATATTATCCTCAAGTAGCGTGTCCACGTTTACGCCATCTTTAGGCATAATAAAGGCCTTTATGATCTCGCCTCTTAGTTTATCTGGAACACCTATGACACCTACCAATGCAACGGCCTCATGTTTCATCAAACAATCTTCTATCTCGCCTGGCCCAATTCTGAAGCCGCCGCTTTCTATAATATCATCCTCTCTTCCAGTGAATCGAAAATATCCATTCTCATCTTTTGTTCCATAATCTCCTGTCCGCATCCAATCCCCTATAAACCTCTCCTTGGTGGCTTTTTCGTTTTTCCAGTATTCTAAAAACATAACAGGATCTGGACATTTAACGGCAATTTCTCCTAATTGGCCAGGCTTAACTACTTCCCCTTTTTCATTGATTACCTCTACAATATGCCCTGGAACTGCTTTACCTATTGACCCGTGAATGATTTTCATGACCTCAGAGCAATACCCAATCACTAAATCGCATTCTGTTTGGCCGTATTGTTCGTTGAGTTCAACGCCAAAAGAATCCTTGGACCATTCAGCAAGCTCTTCCCCCAGCGTTTCACCACCTACTGTTATTGACCTTAATTGAAGATTATATTTTTCTTTGGGATTCTTCACGGCATGCATCATCATGCGTAATACCGTAGGGACGGCCATCAAGTTTCTTACGCCATATTTATCCATAATATAAAAGGCTTCTTCCGGATTAAATTTTCTAGCCCTGTAGGCAAGCATAGGTATGCCGTGGTGAAGGGTAGGGAACAATGCATCGTATGATCCACCAATATATGCCCAATCAAGAGGTGTCCACATCAGATCTCCCTCCTTTGGGAATAAATTATGATAAAATTCAAATCCTGGAAGAATTCCCAGTAGTATCTGGTGGCCATGCAGGGTACCTTTAGGGGGTCCTGTAGTGCCTGAGGTATATATTATAAGAGCTGGGTCCTCAGGTTTAGTTAAGACAGGATTGAAAGAGCGACTCCCTTTCTGGAGGCTTTGCCAGAAGTCATCCACGTTATCCATTCCTTCCGAATTCACGACAATAATCATCTGCAAGTTTGGGAGGCGGTCCTTGATGTTTAGGACCTTTGTCAAATTTTCGTTGTCAGTAATAACTACCTTTGACTCGCTGTTTTCAAGGCGGTATTCAATAGCTTCAGGCCCAAACAACGGGAGAAGCGGTACGGCAATAGCCCCCAGTTTATAAATAGCAATGTGAGCTAATAGAGTCTCCGGGCAGGGTGGTAATAAAATGCCTACCCTTTCAAGCTTTTCTACGCCCTTTGCTCGAAGAGTATTAGCTAATTGGTTAGATAAATTTTTAAGCTCCCAGAAGGTATATTTATGGTCTTTCCCATCTTTGTCTATATAAATCAGGGCCAATCTGTATTTTTCATTTGCCCATTTGTCGCATACATCCACGCCTATGTTGTAGTATTCAGGGATTTCCCATTTGAAGTTTTTATAAACCTCCTCATAGGTTCTGCCTTTTAACATGTGTACCTCCTTTATAAAATTAGTACAAGCCGAGTCCTGTGCGATGTTCTAAGGGTTATTTCTTAGGACTTTTGCGTAGTGTCTAAAAGCTTTTAATCCTTTTTCATCTCAGCCAATCTTTTTTCTACAAATGCTTTTTGATTGTTTGAACTCCCACAAATTAACAAATGATCAGCCTCGATCTCCAATATTTCTTCAAAACTTGAGTGAAGGCCTTGATCTATTGCTATTCGGGAAAGCCTAAGTGAAAGAGGTGATCTTTCTCCAATCTTTCTACACATTTTAAATGTCTCCTCCATAAGCATCTCATTTGGCACTACCTTATTTACCAGGCCGATTCGTAAGGCCTCCTCGGCATTGATAAATTCACCAGTAAAGACTAATTCCTTGGCTTTTCCAAGGCCGACAATTTGGGAGATCAGCTTTGTGCCTGACTGTGTAACGGTAAGTCCAACTCCGGTTTCTGGGAAACCAAACTTTGCATCTTCGGCTGCTATGCGAATATCAGCGCTTAATGCAAACTCCAAGCCACCACCCAAGGCATAGCCATTTATAGAAGCTATTAGAGGCTTATTTAGTCTTAAGGTCAGTCTCTGAATATCTTGAAGTCTGTCTGTTTCTTTCACCCATTGCTCAAAGCTTTTTCCGGCAGAGGTCTCCTTGAGGTCTTCGCCTGCACAAAACGATCTTCCAGTACCGGTCATTACTATTGTGGAAGCCTTCTCGTCTTCCCTTGCTACTATTAATTGTTTAATAAAATCGTCTAAAAGATCACCGTTGATAGCATTAAGGCGGTGGGGTCTGTTAAATGTGATAATTCCTATGGCACCCTCTCGGCTATAAAGAACTGATTCTTCTTTCATGTACAATATCCTCCGTTTTTTATAATTATTATAAGAATAGGTTTACTAATACCAAGGCGAATTCAGGTATGTATGTTACTGCTAATATTACAGGTAAGGCCCCAAATATCATGAAGTATGAGGCTGGTTTTACATATTCGTTTAGCGGAAGATTACCTCCTATCAGCCCAGCGAGGTAAAGCATAGGGGCACAGGGCGGTGTAATGTTTCCAAGGGAAAGGTTTGTGACTGAGATAGCGGCAAAATGGATTGGATCAATGCCTATTGATTTGGCTATGGGCAAAAGGAGAGCTGCGGATAGGATATTGCCGGAGACATCATCAACAAGCATTCCCATTAAAATAAGAATAATATTTAGCATAAGTAAAACAAGCCATTTATTGGTTGTAAATTTAAATATTAAACTTGTCAGCTGCTGGGGAACTTGATAGGTAACCATAATCCTGCTGACCATCAGAATAAAAAACAGCAGAATCATAACTACACCAGAGGTGATCATGGAATTCTTTATATTAAGGCTCATTCCTTTAAATGTCATTGTTTTGTAAAGAAGAAATCCCACAATCACTGCATATAAGGCCGACATTCCAGCTGCTTCGGTGGGCGTAAATATTCCACCATAAATACCGCCTAATACCAAAACAGGCATAAATAAAGCGAATCCCGCATGTTTTGTAGAACGCCCAATTTCCCCGATTGTATTGCGAAAACTCTGCCTTTGAGTCACTTTTACCTTTTCCATTTTGCTGCTTATAATCAAGTTGATTATGCAATATGCCGTCATCATTAAGACACCAGGTATGAGGGTACTTAAAAAGGCTGCAAGGATGGATATCTGTGCCGTCATAGCGAATACTATCATTGGTATGCTTGGGGGGATAAGCAAGGCTAACATAGAGGAGGCTGCTACAAGACCGGTAGAGTAACCTCTGTCGTAGCCCTGTTCAACCATTTCAGGAATTATAACTGAACCAATAGCCGCAATAGCTGCTGAAGCTGAACCGGAGATTGCCCCAAATATGGTACAGCTAACCACACAAACCATGCCAAGGCCTCCTTTGATTCTACCCAGGAAAGACATGGTAAATTCTATGAGTCTTTTTGAAATATCAGCATCTCGCATGAGCCCTCCAGCCATAATGAATAGAGGAAGGGCTAAGAGCGTATAGGACTCAAGGTTTCGAAAGGCGGAAGGTATTGCAAATCGTGGGTCCAGGCCAGTTATGAAAAGCATGGCAAAGCCACCCAGCCCAAAGGAAAAGCCAACCGGTACTCCAAGAAGCATTATAATTACAACAAAGCCCATTATAAATAAAACAAGTGTCATACCTCACCTCCCATTTCTGTTGATTGGGTAATCGCCCTTTGGAGGTATTTAATAAAATTTGCAATGCTGTAAATAGTCATAAATAGTGCCCCAAAAAGCATGCTTCCAACGCTTATTATTCTTGGCCACCAAAGACCAGTAGTTTTCTCCCCTGTCCCGTACAGCCAGATATTATATTTGGCAGCGTGATAGAGAAATAATACGCAAAGTAGGAGACTTAAGCCCCAGGTAATTATTTTTATGATGGATCTAGAACGCGCTGTATTGAACAGTAACCCGGCCACATCACCTTGCACATGAGAATCATGCTTAATTCCGAAAATAGCACCCAGAAAGTATACCCATACGGCTATTAGTCTGGAAAATTCCTCTAGGCCGAACAAAGGAGTTTTAAATACGTAGCGTAGTAAAACTTGAAGAACTACCGTGAGGGTGATAAGTGATCCTCCTATTACAATTAGTACGGTACCACTTTGATCAAAAATGGTGTCTATATGGCAGCAAATCTTCTTAAATGTTTCCCACATAATCTGAACCCCCTAACGTTGTTGATGGAAGAGGGCCGGGAGGCCCTCTTCCAGTGTGAGTCGAAAGACATGAATAAATAGATGAAATCTGCCACTATATGTTAGTCGGATATTTTTGTTGCATAGTTTTTGATTTTACCCATTAGAATAGAGCCAAGAAGTTCTTCCTGGATTTTTGGCCATGCCTCTTTGCGAACTACTTTTGCGCTTGCTTCCCACTCCTCTTGTGTAATTTCATAGACATTCACGCCGGCAGCTTTCAGTTTATTCTTAAATTCTGTCTCGTCCTTTTCAGCTGCTATAGCCTGGTCGATCATTACCTTGTCAGCCGCAGTTGTAAGAATTTTTTGATCTTCTGGCGGCAGACTATCATAGAGTTCTTTATTCATGGTTAAGAACCAGTACTCAAAGGCATCACGAGTTGCTACCCAATAGTTAAGCGCATCCCTCATTACATAAGCCTCTACTGCCGGGCATGCAGAGCGAGCATCCACAATTCCGGTCTGCAAGGCAGTGAAGGTCTCGGAGTAGGCTATAGGCGTGGAGATAAATCCTAGGGCTGGAATGTATACCTCGAAGATTCTTATAGGAGGCACTCTCATTTTTATACCCTTAAAATCGGAAGGAGTCTTGCATACATCTTTGACTCTCTTGGTGAAGGCCATACCGTCCCATGCGTTAAGGTAAATTCCAAGAACCTTAAGTCCAATTGTTGAATAAAGTTCATCAAAGATCTCGGGAAGCCATCCCTCGGAACCAATAGCGGCCCTTGCTTCATCCCAGGTTGCAAAAAGGTAGGGCATAAAAATAAGGTTGGTCCTCGGGTCGTAGGAGGTAGAACCGGCATTTAAGCCAAATTCCAAAGTACCCATACGGTTTGCCTCTATCTGTTCCATCCAATCGCCCAATGCACCTGAAGGAAAATAGGTCATCTTCATTCGACCGCCGGATTTTTCCTCAACTAATTTGGCGTATTGTTTACAGCGTGCAGCAGCAGGGTGGTCTTCAGCGATACCCTGGCTTATTTTCCACTTGTAGGTTTTACCCTTTGCGTCTACTGGTGTTACAACCATTGCCAGTCCAATAATAGCGACTATAGAAATGAAAATAATCATTCTTGCCTTACCAAAAAAAATTGTCATCTTTACCCCCTTTTTAAAAGTGTTATTTACTGCAAATTACATATCCCTTTTACATTACTTCTTTCCCACCACCTCCTTTCACTTTTGATAAATCGATTAATTAATACAATTTTATTTGATTGTTTTTTTATATAAGGAGTTATATTTTAGTATTTAGTTATCTAACGATTGCTCGGTAGATAAATTGCCAAAAAAAATTTGGAAAAAGATTCTATACCTTTATGGCCTTCAGGTTAAAATCAGCGTAAATTTGAGCAATTTTTTCTTTTGAAAGCTGTCCATGTGGGTTAAACCAAATAGATACGGCCGTGCACATTGTTATTATTGCGTTTGAAAGAATTTTGTAGTTGTTTTCAGCAAAGACTCCCTCGTCCATTCCTTTCTTCAGGATTGATTGGAACTTTCGGTCATATTTATCTCGCATTTCTATAATTATCTTATAGTTATCGACCGTTAGACCTCGGAGCTCACTATCAGATATTAGCACTTCTTTTTGCCGCCTCATATGAAATAACGTGTGGCAATAAATAGCTGTTCGCATCCTTTCCTCAGTCTTTTTGATGCCCGCAAGGCGGCTTTCTAACTTTGAATCCAAGTCAATCATTGCGGTTTTCAAAATGTCAAAGAGAATGTCTTCTTTGTTTGAGTAATGGTAATAAATACTGGATTTTTGAATTCCTGCAGCCCTTGCGATGTCATTGATACTACTGGCGAAATATCCTTTTTTATAGAAAAGATCAATTGAGACATTCTTGATAGTATCTTTCATGTTTGTCTTAGGCATGAGCTTTTAGATTTTCATCTCCTTAAGAGTCTAAAAGTAATTCTATGTCTATTCTTTGAAGCAATACGTGCAAAATAAAAGATGTTTTTCCTATTCCAAGAGCAGAGAATATTACTATTGCTTTTAAAAATTTTTTAAAAGACTTCTAACGTCCGTTCGTTAGGCAATATAATATAAAATAATCTTTGTCAAGTTTTTTTTAATTTTTATTGCTAAAGGTTATTAATAGTTTTGTGTGTTTTTCCGGCTAGTATCAATATCTGGTTACTAAAGCCAATTGACTTTTTTTAATATTGATAGACGTGGATGGTGATTTATGTTATGGGTTTTATTGAGTAAATTTATGTGGATAATGATTATTATAATCTATAAATATGTTAGGAATTGAACATGGCTGATAAATACATCCTTGCCAGAAGAGACCTAGAGTTATTTCCAGTACAGCAAGACAAAGAGCAGTTTATAGTTATTCAGGACGCCCTTGGTTTGGTTGAAGAAGGAAAGACGCTATCATTAGATCTTTATTGGATAATGACCCTTCTTGATGGTACAAAATCCCTTAGAGACATACAAATGGAGCTCATGAGAAATAGGGGAGGGGTTTTGGTTGGAATGGATGAGTTAGAAGAAATAATAGCGCAACTGGATGAATCCTTTCTCCTCGATACTGAAAGATATTGGGAGGCTAAAAAACAAATTGAGAACAATTTTTTTGCTAGCAAGGTAAGGCCTTGTTCTCATTGCGGGAGCTCCTATCCAAGAGAAGCCTTAGAGTTGAAGACTATGCTGGATGGAATAGTTGAAAGCCAAGCCGTTGTTTCTACCCCACAGGGGAATTTGAAAGCCCTTATTGCGCCGCATATTGATTTTTCTGTGGGTTCCGATGTTTATGGAAGCGCTTATCAGCAGCTTAAAAATACTTCGCCATCAAGCGTTATAATTCTGGGTGTCGGGCATCGTATGACAAAAGGGCTCTTCTGTTTAACAGAAAAAGATTTTCAAACACCATTTGGCATAGTCAAGAATGATAGAGCCGCTGTCAAGAAACTCGAACAAGCCGGCTCTCAAATTATTTCAGAAAACGATTTCGTTCACAAGGCTGAATATTCAGTGGAATTTCAGGTTATTTTTCTGCAGCATCTACTAGCAAAGGATTCATTTACTATTATACCAATTCTGTGTGGTTCGTTGGTAGGATCTCTTTCGGAATATAGGCGGGAGGCATACAGGGAGGCGGCATTACCTTTTTTTTCGGTTTTATCGGAATTGTTAAGAGAGAAAGGCAAAGAAACGATTATTGTTGCTGGTGTAGATTTTTCACACACCGGGCCAAAATTCGGTCACAATATGCCGGCATCTTATCTTGAGCCTCAATCAAAACAACATGATAAGAAGCTTTTAAATGCTTTATCAAAGGGTGATCCTGATGGTTTTTGGGAAGAATCAATAGGAGTCAAAGACAAATTTAATGTGTGCGGTTTTTCAGCAATGGCTTGCCTGCTGGAGATACTACCCCCTTCGGCCGGAAAGATTCTGAATTATCAAATCTGGCGCGAAGACCCAACGCAGTCTGCTGTTAGCTTTGCCGCTGTTGCCTTTACAACGAAGCAAGACGTTCAAGGAGTCGAAAAGAATGCATGAGGGCGAACAAAGGCAAATTTCAAGGCTTTTAGAAAGGCACGTAAACGAGGCTATCTGCTGTGGTATTGCCATGAGAGTATAAAGGCTAAATCTCACTCTAACAGGATGCTTACTGTTATCTGCACCCCATGGAAATGATGGCGTACTTTTGCGCCAGAGAAAAGAGATTTACCCTGAAGGCCATGTAGTATTACTCATCGCTAATCTCTGATCCCTGCTCCCTATGTACCGCCAGTATTATGATTATGATGGGTTGTCAATAGACTGCTTGGCGGTCATGTTCTCTATTGATACCTTCCAGAGGCGAATCATCTTTAGAATTTCTTCGTTAAAAGCCCACTCCCTTTTAGAGTATTGTGCCATGATATGGTTTAATCCGTTAATTTTTTGATCGTTTTCCCTTAATTCGTGAATTTTGCCATATCCTATTACCGTTTGGAAGGAAAATGTCCATTTGCAAGGATCTTTCTGATCCGGCACTATCTGAACTTTATGCTCAAACTCAAAGCATACTTTATTGTTTGCCTGAATATATTCAATTTTTTTTCCCTCTATTGCTGTGTGAAAATATATAGCTGCGCCATCGAAGCCAAAGGAGACAGGAATAATATAGGGATTATCATTAACTGACAGACCTAAGCGGCACACGCTGCATTGTCTGATTATTGCTTTAATTGACTCTTGGTCTAATAGTTCCTTTTCCTTGCGTCTCATTTCTTTCCTTTCATTTAATTCTTAAAAATATCCGATGAGAATTATGTCGAAAATTCACAGTTCAACTCCTCCTTTTTAAGCACCGACATGAAGCATTGGGGAGTAAACGTCGAAATCTTCGAATTTTTTCATGTTTTGTTTCTCAATTTCAAGAAGCTTGTAATGACCCAATTCCATTGTCGCTATGTATTCTATTGTCTTTTTGATCCTAAGGTTTTCCTCGTATAATTTAGAGATTTCCATATAAAAATCGTGGGCTGCCTTTTCAGAATCCATTGCCATTGAAAATATCTCGGTTATGGGCATCATTTCATCGGTAATTTTAATCTCCGGAAGCGGAACAGGCGAAATTTCAGGAATGGTAACTCTCTTACCCGGAAACTCTTCATTGTATATCGCCTCAATGATATCTTTGTGTTTTTCTTCTTCAGAGGCCAGAAAGGAAAGTTTTTCCTTTAGCAGTGCATTCTTTA
>JAGYMO010000379.1 GCA_018400255.1 Deltaproteobacteria bacterium | reverse complement strand
AATGTCAGCCTTTGAAAGCGCTACCGCTTCTTCACCGCCTCTTCCAAAAATAAAAGGATCGCCCCCCTTTAATCTGGCTACAGTTAGACCTTCATTCGCCTTTTCAACCAAAAGCTTGTTAATATCCCTCTGATGCATAGTATGCAAGCCGCTCTTCTTACCCACATAAATAATCTCTGCATCACTATCTGCCAAAGACAGGAGTGATTCATTTACAAGATAATCGTACACAACCACATGAGCTGACTTAAGATATCTGAACCCTTTTAAGGTAATGAGGTCCGGGTCGCCTGGCCCTGCGCCAATAAGATAGACAATTCCTCTTTTTTTCCCTATCACAATTTTCCACCCTTAGTGTTACTTTGCTTTATCATTCAAATAGGCTAATCATTGAAACAAATCTTCCTGTAGCATATATAAATATCTGATAAATACCCAACTATATCTAACCAATTATTTGAATTAATCCTCTAAAGAAATTTCTCTAACTCTAACAAAAAAACAATGCATTTGTAAACTGATTGATAACTTACCGTTTAAATACCGCGCTGGATATCTGTCCTTTGAACAATTACATACCTTCTATTGGTCTTCTATAACTAAGCGGGCAATGGAAAAACGAATGGCAGCAGACGAAGCTAGAAGCTGAAGGCTCAAAGCTGAAAGGTGAAAGCGAATTAGCTGATAGCTGATAGCTGATAGCTCATATGGTTTAGGAATAAAAAAGGTGATATTAATTGATAAACAATTGTGGCTCAAAGGTGGAAGGTAGAAGGCTGAAGGCTGAAGGCGCAAAGGTTAAAGGGGAAAGGTCATAAAAATGGAAAAGAGAATGCAACAGGAAAAGCCCAAATATATGATAATTTGAAGCCCCCATAAAGTACCTCAGCAATTATAATTACTATTTATTATAAAAAAGACTTGATTTATTCATCAATATTGCTTTATTTAGATCAATATATTAGAAACTATTAACTTTTAAAGGAGGCAATTATGAATCGGTTTAAAGGGATTCCCACATTAATTTTTGTGATTTCGGCCCTTGCTGCTATGGCACTGACAGGCTACGCTGTTCCCGAGGCCATGGCTGGTGAATCTTTCCCATGCGTGTCGAGCTCCAATTTGGATAAGCAGATAGCCCCCGAGGCTGAATTAAAAGAGTTATCATGCTTTTTTAAAAAATGGGAGGGAAAGGAAAATTTACACTTTAAAGTAGCCGTTAAGAATGCCAGCAAGGAGGATCAACGTTTCAAGGTGAATATCTTCCTGGATAACGGCAAGGGAGTAGGTGGTTTACTGCCGAGAAAAACTAAAAAAGGATTGGTTAAACCGGGCGAGACTGCAACTGCCGTGTATCCAGTTACAAGCATGAGCGAGAAACCGAAGAGTATAATGCTTGTCATAAAAACAATGGCTAAATAAAATGTAATAATCTCCGTAAACAGAAAAACTAAAAAATCAAACAACACATACGTATAAATGATTTATGATATATACCATGTAACTCATCTTACCTGGCATGTAAATAATAGTTTCCGAGATCTTATCAAAATTATATAGACAAAGGAGGGTATTTTTATGAAAAGAGCAAGCATTATTTTATCTTTAATCCTGGTGCTGGCAATAGCAGGCCCATTGGCAGCAAAAACAACGTTCATTGGTATAGGTACAGGCGGTACAGGCGGCATCTATTATCCCTATGGTGGTGGAGTTGCTGAGATATGGACAAGGTACGTAAAAGATGTAAAGGCCGTTGCAGAGGTTACGGGCGCCAGTGTGGAAAATGTCAAACTAGCCCACAAAGGAGAGACAGTTATAGGTGAAGTCATGGGAGATGTAGCCGTTGCAGGCTACAAAGGCCTTTCAAAGTTTAAGGGCAAAAAATACGATATTCTCTCCATGGCCATCATGTATCCAAATCTTCTACAGGTAGTTGCCCTTAAAAAAAGCGGAATAACCAATATAGAAGAGGTTAAGGGAAAAAATATAAGCTCGGGAAGTCCTGGAAGTGGAACAAACTTTATGTCTGAGACCGTGTTTAAAGCATTAGGAATCCCGCTCGATTCTTACAAGGACAGCAGGCTATCATTTACAGAGACTGCCAATGCATTACGGGATGGCACAATAGACGTAGGTGTATGGTCAGTAGGTCCAGGTACCAGTTCAATATTGGATTTATCTACAACACATGATATACATATTCTTTCATTTACGCCTGAACAGGTCAAGAAAATCCTGGGCTTCAACAAGACATACTCTTCAGTAGAACTGAAGGGTGGTGTCTACAAGGGCGTTGACAACGATGTTCCAACTATCGGTGTATGGAACGTCTTGATTTGCCAGAAATCCCTCGATACAGACCTGGTATATAAGCTGGTAAAGGGCCTTTATGAGCATAACGACTATATGTGCAAAATTCATCCCTCCGCCTCTTATACAACACCTGAAAACGCAGTCAAATATTCTCCGATCCCACTGCATCCTGGTACAATCAAGTACCTGAAAGAAAAAGGAATTTCCGTTCCTGACAACTTAATACCATAGAGATATTGCATTGACAAGACCGGGCAAATACATACTATTTTTTTGTACTTGCCTGGTCTTTCTCGCAGTTTTTATTTTACTGCTTATACCAGATGGCATAGAGCTATGTATAGTAGGTGCAGAGAGTGGAGAACCCTTATTGATTTTACCCCTTAAACCTGGTGAGCGGTTTACACTGCATTATTATCACTCTGTAGAGAATTCCCCTATATGGGAAGAACATAGCCTTGACAAAAAAGGTCGAATCTACATAGAAGAAGAACGATACCTGAAATTTGGTGCGGGAATGGGAAAGATGCCGGGTGTTGGAAGAATGGTCAGGCGAGGTCCTTATGAGGTTATTGAGAATATGCATATGCCCACGGGCAATTTTATTTTGCGGGTTGGCAGTCCAGGTGTAAATCATACGATCATATGGAGAGGAATGAGAAAAAACCTTTCTCGTATCGTACCCCATCGTGCGGTAAAATTTTACGGAAGGCAAATAAATATGCTTCAACGCCTAGGTCACTTAATAGTCCCCTACAAAAGCAATCTATTACTTAAGGATTAAATAATGTCAGAAAATGATGTTGATGAAAACAAAAAAGATAACACACAAACCGTTCTCACAAATAGCAAAACACGGAAAAACTTCAATAATACACTCATAAAAATAACTGCCTCTATTGTAATGGTGATTGCTGTCAGCTTAAGCCTTTACCAACTTTATACAGCCGGCATAGCTGCCCTTACAGCCCTGATCCAGCGATCTATTCACCTAGCAGCCATCTTAAGCCTTACCTTTTTGCTCAAACCACCGTTTAAGGGAGCCCGAAAAGATAGGCTCAACTTTTGGGTATTCCTTGACTGGGCACTAGTACTGGCATCCATATCTTGCACATTTTATATTTGCTATAATCTCACCGCCATCTTCGAGCGTCAAGGCGACTGGTTAACAGCCGATTTAGTGGTAAGCATTATAGGCACCATACTGGTGTTAGAGGCCTGCCGCAGGGTTATTGGCTTTTTTATGACTGTTATAGCCTTGGTAGGCATATTGTATGCAATGTATGGGCCCTACATGCCAGAGCTTATAGTCCACAAGGGCTATAGTATAGAAAGAATTGTCACTACATTATGGCTCACTACGGAAGGCATCTTTGGACTACCATTAGGCGTTGCAGCTACATTTGTCTTTGTTTTTGTTTTGTTTGGAGCAATTTTAGAGTCTACCGGCGGTGGTGCCTTCTTTATTGACCTGGCTTATTCTCTGACTGGACGGTTTTCTGGAGGTCCAGCCAAGACTTCCGTAGTTGCCTCAGGCTTTTTAGGCTCAGTCTCTGGATCTGCTGTTGGCAATGTAGTGGCCACCGGCTCATTTACCATCCCTATGATGAAAAAAGTAGGTTATAGACCCCATGTTGCAGGGGCCATTGAGGCCGCTGCATCAACAGGCGGTCAGCTCATGCCTCCTATCATGGGTGCTGGGGCATTCTTAATGGCAGAATTTACCAATACAAGCTACCTTACAATTATTAAAATAGCCCTTTTCCCTGCTATCATGTACTATATTTCAGTATTACTATTCGTTCATTATGAGGCAAAAAAATTTGGCCTTGAGGGTCAATCTAAAGAGAGTCTGCCTCGCTTATTAAACGTAGTTAAAGAAGGATTGCATTTTATTATCCCCTTAGTAATATTAATTTACGTTCTTTTGGCAAACTACTCACCCATGATGGCTGGCTTTGTTACCGTAATAACAACGCTAATTACCAGCCTGGCTGCAAACTCTGTACGCTGGGCTGTAGGCCACAAAAATTTTACCATTAAGGATTCGAAAAACGTAACAAAAAGAATTAGTGTCGGAAGGCTGTACTTAAATGAAGGCAAAAGTATTTTACATGCCCTAGAGACAGGGGCAAAAAATGCAATAATGGTCTCTGTTGCCTGTGCCGCAGCCGGAATAATAGTAGGAATGGTTACCCTTACCGGCATGGGACTTAAATTCTCCAGCCTGGTCATAGACCTCAGTTACGGTATTAAGGCCTTCGCTATTCTTTTAATTGGTGCAGCATCACTAGTACTTGGCATGGGCCTTCCTGTAACCGCAAGCTATATAGTGCTGGCAACACTGGCCGGTCCAGCACTTTTAGATATGGGTGTACCACTCGTGATAGCACATATGATAGTATTCTGGTATTCACAGGATGCAAATGTAACTCCACCTGTAAGCCTGGCGAGTTTTGCAGGCGCCGGCGTGGCAGGAGCCAGCCCCATGAGAACTGCCTTCACATCGTGGAAGCTTGCCAAGGGCCTGTATATAATCCCCATTGTAATGGCCTACAGGCCTCTTTTAGGCATAGGAAAAGATTACACCTTGTTAAGCTGGGATGTCGTTATTCCCCTTATTGCAACAACATTGGGGTTAGTTGCCTTTACATCAGCAATGGAACGTTATTTCATACGCCAGGCAAACTGGCTTGAAGCCGCTCTTCTATGGATTTCTGCCGCTGGATTATTTTGGCCCACATATTCTACAGATATAGCCGGCTTAATCGCCTTTGCTATAGTTGTCTTTCTTCAAAAGTACTATAATCCAAAAAAATTACCGGAAATCAGCATAGCAGAAAATTCAACTGCGTAGTTATTGTCTTTAGCCCTACTGGCTCAAACAAAGCTTGTCCAAGAAACATCTAATTGTCATTAAATGTAACATAGCCGGATTTAATTTTTCCGTCGATGCAGGAACCGTTCCAGAGATCGCCGTTCATCCATAGGTCAAGAAACAAATAGTATGTATAATCTGGCTTTGCAGTGAAATTAAAAACTCCATTGAGTGACGCATTAAACTTATCCGCTGCTGATACATGCTCGCCAGAAACATATGCAGCTTCGTGCCAGCTATTTCCATTAACCTCCCACAGTCGAAGGCGGTAAGAAATTGATGTAGGATTCGGATGATAATTATCTCGATATGGTGAAATGGTGATTTTTCCGGTTATAAGCGCTGAATAATGCAAGGTTGCATTACTATTTTCATTACCCTTATAGCTAAACTGGGTACCAAATTCCTGCTCACCTTCAAAAACACCTGGATTGCTCTTTATATAAGGCATCGTTTGGCAGCTGCAGCTGGATATACTCATGGACGCAGATTGATTCCCGCTTGAGGTACCGCAATTATGTGTACATTTGCAATTTGTAGACTGTCCATTCATTTTGCATGAGCCTTTATTCTGGTACCATCCATCTTTATTCATAAAAGGACCTTTGCCAGAGGGGGCACGAACAACCACAAAGCTGCCGAAATTATTTGATCCGCTGCTATCCTCCTGATAATTATCATTATATATTTAGTTTTTATATCTTAATTCCCCAGGGTGAAAGAATAAACTTGCTTGATGCATATAAAAAGATAATGCCAAAAATAAATTTAAGGGCAGATGACGGTATACGGTTATTGACAGTTGAGCCAATAATTGCCCCCAGAACTGCCCCAAGGCCAATAGGGAGAGCCGTTGATAAATCTATTAAGCCTTGATGCCATTTCATAACCGCACTCACCAGGGCATTTATAGTAAAACAAGCCAAAGATGATCCAATAGCTACCTTTATTGATGCCTTCAGGGTAAAAGTGAAGATGGGAACAAGGATAGCACCTGTGCCTATGCCTAAAAGACCCGGCATAGCACCTGCAAAGACCCCTATTAATCCTTTTTGAAAAATCGTACCTGGTAACCTGTTATTAAACCTTGAAAAGGCATCTCTCCCCATTCTCTTACGCAATCCCGCACGGATCATCCGCGCAGACACAATTAAAAATACAAGGCCTATGGCACAATCAATCCATTCTGTATGACCCATCATTTTATTAAAAACAAAGGAAAATACAAACGATGAGAATGCGCCGGCAATGATAAGGGGGACTAAAGAAGGAAGATTGATATGTCCAAGTTTATAATGATAATAGCTGCCGGAAATCGTGACAAAAAATACGCTAAGGACAGTTATCCCAACAGCCTCCATAACCGGTATATCAAAGACAAAGCGTAGAACAGGCATAAGCAAAATACCTCCTCCAAGTCCTAAAAGCCCCCCAATGAAACCTGCCATGAGCCCTGTTAAAATAAAAATAGGAATTTCCATAGATATAAAGTCCCTTGAGCCTGCAACCCTTTATTGGCTTTTTATGTAGATGTGATCTTGAGAGGTTTGGAGTCCAGGTCTTATCAGAAATAATATTTAACTGATGCAAGAATTTTGTAGTCGTTTATTTTTTCACCATATTCCGTATTGTCTTCTCCAAAAAGAAATATTGTCTTGAGATCAAACTCAAGATTGGTTATGGGGGCATATGTTATCTGCGGTGCTATTGACCCGCTTGTATCATTAATATTGTATATACAGGTCAAGGATGGGGTAAGATACACGATATCAAAAGGCTCATTGTGGGAAACCTTTAAGTAGAGGTAGTCTCTCATCACAGTCTGCTTGTTATAATACTGGCTTCCATACATTCTGCCTGCTAATATATCCCCCATGTTTTTACAATTAATATAGCTGTCGTATCCAGCTTGAATAAAGGAAAAATAGTCTTTAATTTCATCCTCAGTATAGCCCTGCCCGTTTCTATAATATTCAAGAATATACGTTGTATCTCGGGCGGAGAGATAGCGAATGCCTAAAAGAAAATCTTTTGCATCATATTTCTTTTCAATTCCATTGCCCTGTTTATCAGTTAAATGTTTTGTATAATCAAAAACAATTGCTGCTTCGCCATGGATCTCAAAATTGGTTGAGATGTTTTTAGAAAAGCTAAACCCGATACGGTCATTTATCTCATTACCCAAAAGAAACATAAAGTCCAAATCCGTATCGTAGGCAAAAAAATAGGCCTTGCCGCCGAACAAAATCTCCCTGTCTGAGCCCCACTCGTCATTGATATTTTTTGATACAGGAAGCATCACTGGTGTCAGGGCAAAAGTTTTGATTGGTCCTTGCATGCTCTTTATAAGATCTCCACTAAAAACATAATACCCCTCTAGTGTTAAATCCGGGTCATCAAGGTCTTTTGGCCTGCTAAAAAAGGCGGCGGGGTTCCACGCATAACCCTTGCCCCATTTTAATACTTTTTTACCTGCATCTATGCCTATAGATGGGCTTGGCTGAAAAGACACATAGAGTTCTTCTGTTTTCAGATTATTTTCCCAGGATTCTTCATCATTATATGCAAGGTTTTCCTTAAGGCGCCCGTAAAATCTCGTTATTTTTGCATAATAACTTGCTTTGAGCTTGATATCTAAATCTGTCTTATACAAG
>JAGYMO010000378.1 GCA_018400255.1 Deltaproteobacteria bacterium | reverse complement strand
AAAGGCATTCGAGGTGAATACCACAATATATTACCGGGCATACAAACACAGAGAAATTGCCTTATTTTTTGTTTTTTTTATTTCCTTGATAGGAACACTTGCTTTTTCAGAACAAAAGGTTTTTTCACAAACAAGTAAGGATTTAATGCCATGGCACATAGAGGCTGACCGAATATCAAAGCTGCCGGGTGATAATCTTTATATGGCGGAAGGAAAGGTAATTATAACCAGGGAGGACCAGGTATTAGAGGCAGACAGGATCATATACGACATTGAATCTACTGTTATAAATGCGGAAGGAAACATAAGACTTTCGACGCCGGAAGATATATTAACCTGTGACAGCGCCGTATTTAACTTAAAGGAGAAAACCGGTACAATACTAAATGGAGAGCTTTTTCTTAAGACAAACCATTTTTATATACAAGGAAAAGAGATCAGTAAAACAGGTCCGGAAACATATATCCTGAGTCATTGCAGAATAACATCGTGCGACGGAGACCCGCCTGACTGGTCTATTACCGGATCAGAGGTAAAGTTAAAAATTGAGGGTTATGCCACTATAAAAAATGCTGCCTTTCGCATAAGACATGTACCGCTTTTATTTTTCCCCTATATCATATTTCCGGCCAAAGTAAAAAGGCAAACGGGACTACTTCCTCCGAGTATAGGGTATTCTCAACTTAACGGGGTTGATTTTGAACTCCCCTTTTTTTGGGCTACATCAGAACAGGCAGACCTCACATTTTATGAGCGTTATATGAGTGAAAGGGGCATAAAGCATGGCCTGGAATTTCGATATATTAATGGAAATGAATCAAAGGGCGCATTTTTATTTGATGTTTTATCTGATAAAAAAGGTGAAAAGGATTTATACAATAAAGATGAAGTAAGCATAAGCCCATATGAAAGGACCAATGAGACAAGGTATTGGCTGAGGGGAAGATCAGACCAGCATTTAGGGCTTGGGATAGATGCAAAGCTCGATGTTGACATAGTAAGCGACTATGATTATCTGCGTGAATTCAAAGACATTTCCCTGGGCTATGATTTTAGAGTAAAGCTTGATAGAGCCTTTGGAAGGCCATTAGATGAAATTCAATCACCTTTAAGGCGTTCATCCTTACTCATTACAAAAAATTTTCAGGATTATTCCTTGCAGGCCTCTAACAGCTTTTACCAGAGGCCGGAAGATATAGAAGATGACAAAACTTCTCAACCCATAGCCCTTTTGGGGCTATCAGTTCCATCGAGGAGGATTTTAGATTTACCAGTCTTTTTTTCTATAGATTCCGATGGTGGCTATATTTATAGTGATGAAGGACAAAAGGGCCAAAGATTATCAATTAACACCTCCATTACATATCCATTCCGGCACTTCGATTATTTAGAGATAGAGCCATTCTTTAAATATTTTTTGACCTATCAGTGGCTGGATGAATACGAAGGGCTCAAGGGTGAGCAGACAAAGGATAGTTTTGAGGTGGGGTTGAGGATGGCTACAACACTGGAGAAGATATTTAATGTGGAGACCGGCAGTGTGAAGGGTCTAAAGCATAAATTTCAACCTTCCCTTACTTATACTTTTAGGCCCTATAAGGATGAGGATAAATATAAGGCGTGGTATGAAGCAATAGATTCGTTAGAAAGGACAAATACAATTTCTCTCTCTCTTGATAATTATTTTAATACTCGAAGGGTTGATAAAAAGGGGAGGGCAACGTATTCTCAGGGAGCACGTTTTGTCATTGCCCAGGACTACGATTTAGATGAGGCTAAGGGGCGCATAGAGCAGGGAGAAAGAAAAAAACCCTTTGACCCCTTAAGGGTATCTTTAAGTTTAACGCCCTATCCCTCGCTTGACCTTTCAGCCACACTTAATTGGGACCATTATGAACATACTATATCATCGAGTAGTGTTTCACTTGACGTAGCCTTGCAAAGGGGCAATAAAAAACAGGACTATTATGGTGTGGATTTCATTTATACAAAGGATTCTGTAAAGAGTCTGAATTACCAATTTGGTATAAATGTGGCGTATGGTTTTTCCATTGGGGCGGAGAGAAAAAGAGATTTCATAACTACCTACGATATTGAAAACAGCTATTGGGTTGGTTATGAATCCCAGTGCTGGGGGGTAAAGCTATATTACGAAGATCTTGAAGAAGACACAAGGGCTATGGTAGTGTTCAGTCTTTTAGGTGCCGGCGAAATAGGTGTTTTTTAGAGAAAAAAGTTAAGATTTTACTTCATTTGATGGCCTAAAGAAAAGTAATAGTACGCCAAAACTTGCCATGAAAATAGAAAGAATTTGCCCCATGGTCATAGTAAGAAATATCAGGCCAAGTTGGGGATCAGGGGCCCTGAAGAATTCAATAAAAAAGCGAAAAGCGCTGTAAAGGATGAAAAATAGGCAAAAGAGGGTACCTTTTTTTAATTTATAATCCTTTAACCACCATAGTATTAAAAAGAGGAGAATCCCTTCAAGAATTATTTCATAAATTTGGGAAGGATGCCTTGGAAGCCCTCCACCTTGAGGAAAGACCATAGCCCAGGGGACGTTTGTTACCCTGCCATATAGCTCACCATTTAAAAAGTTGCCGAGTCTGCCGAGGCCTAATCCTATAGGAGCAGTAACAATAATAAGGTCTGTAAAGGTCCAAAAATCGGCCTTGTGAAGTCGCAAATATATAAGACCAAAAAAGATTGCCCCTATCAGGCCTCCATGAAAAGACATGCCGCCTTCCCATATAGCAAATATTTTCAGGGGGTAGTCAAGGTAGTAGGGGAAATTATAAAAGATAGTATACCCTAATCTGGCCCCAATAATAAGGCCAAGCATAATATAAAGGAAGATATCGTTTAGCTCTATACCTAAATCGATCCTTTTTTTTCTTATTTGATATTTTACCAGGAAATAAGATGCAGCAAACCCCAGTATATACATCAGCCCATACCACCTTACTTGAAGTGGGCCAAGGTTAAATATTGTCGGGTCTATGTTTGGATATTTAAGCATATATAAGGTATCATAGCAAAAAAATAGAAAAAATAACAATCTTTCTAAAGGCTTCAGTAAAGACTTGTTTTTTTATATCATCTCAACTAATTTTGCACTTCACTCAGTGAGATTTTGTGATTTTTAAGATTTTTTTCATAGGCTAATATGGATTTAACTCATTAAGATTGTTTAAGCAAAACTTTTAAACTGCCTGATGCAATAAAAAATGGATATCAAAAAAGGAGATATTTTAGAACTACAAGTGGAAAAACTCGCTTATGGCGGAAGAGGCTTGGCCTATAAGAATAAGATGGCGATTTTCGTAGAACAATCCATGCCAGGCGATATAGTTGAGGCGAGGATATTCAGGGTAAAAAAGAATTTTGCCGAAGCCACGTTTTTACGGGTAATTGAACCCTCCCCTTATAGAATAACTCCACCTTGCCCATACAGCGGATATTGTGGCGGGTGCAAATGGCAGTTTATCAGGTACGACAAACAGCTTGAATATAAACGTCTCTTTGTAGAGGAACTCCTTTATCATATTGGAAGAACAGAAGAGTTTCGGATTCACCCTCCTGTTCCTTCCTTTAAAGAGTTTGGACACAGGAATAAAATGGAGTTTTCTTTTTCAGACAAGAGATGGCTGTACCCTGAGGAGATGAGCAAGGGAGTTGAAAGTAATGACATTGCGCTTGGTCTTCATGTTCCAGGCACTTTCAACAAGGTTATAGACATTGAGCGCTGTCTTCTGCAGCCTGAGACAGGAAACGATATATTACAGGCTGTAAGGGAGTTTATAAAAGGCAGCAAAGTCCCCGTATATGGACTGAAAAGTCATGAGGGTTTTTGGCGTTATCTTATGCTGCGCCACTCGTATTATTTTGATGAGTGGATGGTTAATATTGTAACAAACGGCCAAAAAGATTTTATTGTTCAGGAAATGGCCTCAACCCTAAATAAGAAATTTGAGCGTATCTTCTCTATAGTGAATAATATTAATTCCAGAAAGGGAGGGACGGCCTTTGGAGAGATGGAGAAAGTTATTTCAGGAAAAAGGGCGATACAAGATAAAATAGGGCCTTTTATTTTTGAGATATCCGCGAATTCCTTTTTTCAGACTAATACCCCCACAGCTGAAAAGCTGTACCAAGTGGTAAAAGATTTCTCCCATCTAAGTGGCAAAGAGGTAGTTCTTAATCTTTATTGCGGCACGGGCACGGATTCAATAATTTTGGCCCCGGATGCATCAAGGGTAATAGGCATAGATATATCTGAAAGTGCTATAGCGAATGCAAAAAGGAACTGTGAGTTGAATAATATAGACAATTGCGAATTCTTATGTGGAGATGTAAAAACAGCACTTTCTCAGATTAACACCAGGATTGACATATTAGTAACCGATCCACCCAGGGCAGGCATGCATAAAAAGGTTGTAGATAAAATAGTATCCATGCTTCCTGAAAAAATTATCTATATTTCATGCAATCCCGCTACATTAGCCAGGGATGTTTCTCTTATGTCAGATACGTATAGGGTAAAAGAAGTCCTGCCGGTAGATCTATTTCCCCACACATATCATATAGAATCTATTGTAAAGCTAGAAAAGATTTAAATTGCAAAGAAAAACATTGACAATTAATAAACTACATATATAATCCACTCTATGCTGAGATTTTTGACTAAAAACAGTTAATCTTTATGATAAAAAAGGATTTTTTAGTGGAGGAGGTGAGTTTTTAAGCGACTAACATATTTTAAAGCCCGGGAATTATACAATTTAGTCGTGTGCGAATTATTTTATGAAGGTAATCGTATATAATAATCAAATAGAAAAGGCCATAAGGGATCTAAAGAGAAAGCTTTCAAAAGAGGGATTTTATTCAGAGATAAAGGAAAGAAGGTTCTACGATAAACCGAGTATACAAAAGAAGAAGAAGCAAGCCAAGGCTGCTAAAAGGCTTAGAAAAAAGCTCAGAAGATTTTAGTTTCGGCAAAAGCAGCTAAGTCATGCTCATAGGTTAAAGAATGAACTTTAGTTTGTAATATACTCTCAGATTAAAATGAATCTTAAAATATTGCAAATGGTACAGTAAGTGTTTAATAGGGAATTCCGTTAAAATCGGAAGCGGTCCCGCCGCTGTAATCCTGCATCTGAAGATTTTATTGGATGATCGAACCTGCGGTATACCCTTAGAAGGGTTAACGTCACTGATTAGTGGTATTGTAATTGGGAAGGCTAACCGTAGAGTCAGGAAAGTCAGAAGACCTGCCATTGTAATACAAATTCTATAATTGAGCCATTTATTTAAGGGCCAAGTAAACAGGGTGCAGTCCTTGAATCCAGTTGGATTTAAGGATTTTTTTTTGGAAATTTTTTCCTGAGGACTATTTTAGTAAATAAGACAAATTCCCCTTGCCTCATTAATAGCCGATTTCATGTGTTGTAGCGTAAGTCTTTAATAAGAGGAGGACTCTAAGGCCTTATCGCGGGCCTTGAATTATAAAATGATACTAAAGACATTTTATATAACCATACTTGTAACAGTAATCTGTCTTTTCTCAACTATAATTGCGAATGCTGCTACCTATATTGATTCCCTGGGAAGAAAAATTGAATTATCTGGTCCACCAAAGAGAATAATCTCTTTAGCCCCAAGCATTACAGAGATCGTATACTTTATTGGGTTAGGCGATAGGCTTGTTGGGGTTACTATGTTTAGCTACTATCCTGAGGAGGCTAAAGAAAAGCCCAGGGTAGGAAGCTATTCAGAGATAAATATTGAGAGCGTAATAACGCTGGACCCCGACCTGGTTATTGGCACAGCCGACGGAAATAAAAGGTCAGATGTTGAAATGATTGAAGAGGCAGGCATCCCTGTATACATTATCAACCCTAAGAATATAGATGGCGTATTACATTCGATTGAGAAAATAGGGGAGGTTTGCGGGGTAACTATCAAGGCAAAAGGGCTGGTCAGTGGTTTAAGGCAAAGGATACGGTCTATACAGGAAAGAGTAAAAAGGGCTGAAAGGCCGATAGTTCTTCTCGTGATAAATATGAAGCCTATTATAAGCGTAGGCCCGGATACAATGCATAATGATTTGATAAGAATCTCCGGCGGCAGGAATATGATAACGAGCACAAGAGTGTCCTATCCAAAGATAAGCATGGAAGAGATAATAAGAATTGGCCCGGATGTAATACTGTTATCGTCTATGGAAAGAGGGGGGCAATTTGAGAAGGCAAAAAGGGATTGGCTTAGATGGCCCACGTTACCGGCCGTGCAAAAGGGAAATGTATACCTCATTGACTCTGACCTGATAGACAGGGCCTCACCTCGAATAAT
The DNA here is from genome assembly GCA_018400255.1 of Deltaproteobacteria bacterium. Lineage (GTDB taxonomy): Bacteria > Desulfobacterota > DSM-4660 > Desulfatiglandales > B25-G16 > M55B121. The sequence continues at coordinate 9,365 of JAGYMO010000378.1, read as the reverse complement.
TAAGGGCTTAGAAGAGATGGCTAAGCTTATACATCCAGAGGTCAAGTGGAATGAGTTGGAATAAATATTATAGAATAACACCCTTAAGGGTTATAAATTTAGCTGTTGCCTTGTCTGCTGTTCTTGTAGTCGTAGGATTTGTGTCTCTGTGCATGGGGCCCGCAAATATTCACGTAAAGCAGGTTTTACTGCTATTCTCGGATAGCGGATCAATTGATCAAACAACCTGGATGATTCTGTTTAAGATAAGGTTGCCAAGAATTCTACTTGCCGGTGTGGTTGGTTTTTCCCTGTCAATTGGTGGTGTAGTGTTTCAGGCCTTGCTCAGGAATCCTCTGGCAGAGCCTTTTATACTTGGCGTATCAAGCGGTTCCGCCGTTGGAGCTATTGCCGCCATCTTTCTTGGTCTAAGCATTGATTTAGGGGTGCCTTTTCTTTCCTTTATGGGCGCATTATTTACTATCTTTCTTGTAATGGGTATAGGCAGGCGTCAAGGCGGGCTTGAATCATCCACATTACTGCTTACCGGTGTTATTGTTAATGCATTTTTCACTGCCATTATAATGTTTTTTATCTCCACTACCAGCGACACCAGGTTGCATTCCATACTTTTCTGGTTATATGGTGATTTATCACAAAGCAGATATAGCCAGCTTTCAATCAGTTTTCCCATTATAATTGTTGTATCCGCTATAGTTTATGTCTTCTCCAGGCATCTTAACCTATTAGTGGGCGGAGAGGACTCTGCCCTTCAAATGGGAGTGGACGTAGAACTTGTTAAGTGGCTATTATTTCTTGGAATTTCGCTGATAACCGGAATTGCCATATCCTTTTCCGGGATAATAGGATTTGTTGGCCTTATTGTGCCTCATCTCATGAGGATGTTTATAGGCCCTGACCATAGGCTGCTGATACCGGCCTCTGCGCTTGGGGGAGCCTCTTTTATGATAGCGGCAGACACCTTAGCGAGGACAATAATATCGCCCAGTGAGCTGCCGGTTGGTGTTGTAACCGCATTCTTGGGGGCCCCCTTCTTTATATATCTATTAAAACAGAGAGGTAGCCGGTGGATCCAGAATTAAAACTGAACAATGTTTCCTTCAAATATGGCCAGGACTGGTGTATCCAGGATTTAGGCTTTGAACTTAGAAAGGGGGAGATCATAGGCGTAATTGGCCCTAATGGTTCAGGAAAAAGTACATTGTTAAAGATTATAGACGGAGTTCTCAGGGCGCAGAAAGGTGATGTCCTTTTGGGAGGAAAATCACTATATGGTTTTAAAAGGAGCGAGATTGCCAGGCATATAGCCATGGTGCCCCAGGAATCGGCTTTCAGTTTCCCGTTTTCAGCATTTGATGTGGTGCTTATGGGCCGTTTTCCTTATTCAGGCCATTTTCCATTTGAGAAAAAGGAAGACATACAGATCGCCCGGGAATCTATGGAGCTTACATCTACGATTGATCTGGCAATGAGATCTATCCATGAATTATCAGGTGGAGAGAAGCAGAGGGTCCTTATCGCCAGGGCATTAACCCAGAGAGCGAAAATAATCCTATTGGACGAACCAACATCATTCCTTGATATACGGCATAAGTTAGAGATATTTGAAATTATCTCCTCCCTTACCCACTCTATGGGCTTGATAATAGTCTCCCATGATATTAGCCTGGCCGCTCAATTTTGCCACAGAGTTATTCTTCTGAATAAGGGGAAAATATATAAAATAGGAACACCCTCTGAGGTAGTAACCGCTGAAAACATTGGTGAGGTATATCAATGTCCGGTTCTTGTAGATGAAAATCCTGTAAGTAATACACCTCGTATTACTATTTTATCAAGAAAGAGTAATGGTAAGAAGGAGTCATTATGATTGAGGTATTTATTAAAGGTGGTCCCATAATGTATCCACTTTTATTATGTTCTATAATCGCCCTGACCGTTATAATAGAGCGTTCTATTTTTTGGATAATAGAGGATCACAGGAATAATCAGGGCTTAGTTAATAGTGTATTATCGCTTGCTGAGGTTGGAGACTGGCCAACTATAAAGGAAAAAATAGAGGGCTCCCAGGATTTTGTTATAAGAATCCTTGTTACGGGAATACTGCATAGGGAATTTAGCATGACAAAGGCCATGGAGACAGCAGCCTCTGATGAATTAGATAGAATGAGGCAGCATTTATCCATCCTTGACACAATGATAACCGTTTCACCTCTGTTAGGGATTTTCGGGACAGTAATAGGAATTATCCTCTCATTTGAACTTTTGGGAGAATCCAGCCTGGCAGATCCGCAAGCGGTGACAGTAGGGATTTCCCAGGCGCTTATAACTACCGCTGCAGGTCTGGGTATAGCGATCCTGTCGCTTTTTCCGTTCAACTACTTTAATACAAGGGTAGAAAAGGCAGCAGCCCTGATAGAGAAATACGCCTCGAGCCTGGAAATAGTCTACGAAAAACTTAATTCGGCAAATAATGCCGGTGTTAATGCCGGAGAACCTTATGAAGGTTAATCTTGGAAAACAAAAAAGGGCAAGGGTTGAAATGTTGCCCCTTATCGATATAGTTTTTCTCCTCCTCATCTTTTTTATCTACGCAATGCTTTCCATGGTAGTAAATAAAGGTATATCGGTTAATCTGCCGTTTTCTTCCACCGCAAAAATTGAAGAGGAATTACCCATATCAGTAGTTGTTAAAGAAAACGGCGACATACTATTGGATGACCAAAATGTTTTATTAGAAGAACTTGGTATCTTATTAAGGCTAAGGGTTGATAAAGAAAAGGCGCCAGGATTGTTCTTGTCTTCCGACAAAAAAGTTACATGTCAGCGGCTGATTAATATAATGGACAAGATACGAGAGGCCGGCATCAGCAAGATTTCATTACAGACCAAGGAGAACAGTAATTGAACAGGTATCTGCTGCCTTCTTTTTTCATTGCATTATTTTTACATTTCACCCTTGCCTTTACGGACCCCGGCATTTTTAAGACTCGCCCTGCTATTCCGAAAAAAAGAAGCCATAAAGTCATAGCAATTGATTTGATTAAACCTGCTAAAGCTCCTCAACCTGCTCAAATTAAAAAAACTGTTTCAATAAAAGAGGATACTATTGTTACTAAGGAGCCTAAAAAAAAGGTTATAAAAAAAGTGGAGGAGCGACCAAGGTTAGAAAAAATTCCTAAAACGACGGTAAAAAAGAAAAAAACGAAAAAGCCTGTGCAGGAGCAGGTTATAAAAAAGGTGATGCCCCCAAAGGTTGAAAAAAAGCCTGTCCAGGAAATGGAACGTGATGCTTTACCCCCTGAAAATAATGAGATGTTAGAAGAGAAAGATATCGTCCTCCCAAAAGACCTTACAAGCAGAACAAAGACCATTCAGCCGGCACAAGAATCAAGCGATCAGATCAACCAGCCGGAGGATTCGTTACCCCATACACCAGCCCCTCCTATTATCAAGGCTGTACCCAGGTACAAAAAAAACAGGCCTCCGGCTTACCCTGAGTTGGCAAGGAAGAGGGGTTATCATGGTACGGTGGTCCTGGAGGTTCTTGTTAAAAAAGACGGCCACGCCGGCACTATTCGCCTGGAAGAATCAAGTGGCTATAAACTATTAGATCAGGCTGCTATAGATGCTGTAAAAGAGTGGCTTTTTTCCCCTGGTAAAGAAGAGGATGAGTTGGTAGAAATGTGGGTAAAAATACCAGTTAGGTTTAGGCTAAAATAAAAAATTTACATTATCCAGGACTATAATGTGGTTTAGTTTCTAACAATAACTATTTCAGGTATTGTAACGTATTTTCTGCAATTCTTTCTTTTGAAAGGGTATTTTCCGGATACCTGGAGACTAATTTCTCAGCCACCTTTTCCACCCATGCCGGACTCGAGGGTTTGCCGCTGTAGTAGACAGGAGTATCGGTTTCCACTAATATAAGGTTAGGATCAATGGAGGAGGCAAGCTCCAGGGATTCCTCTGAAAAAAGTATGGATGGCCCAACAGATACATAAATGCCATTTTCGTTCGTAATCCTTAGGAGTTTTTTTGAATGTGCAAACCAGTGAAGAAGCGCGTTGAGATGAGTCTTTTTGTGAAAGGCAATTGCCTCATTCATAGTTTGTCTCAGGGCCCTTCTGGAATGAAGGTTTACAGGCAGGTTATTATCAGCCGCCACATCCATCTGCTCACGAAGGGCGTTCATTTGCCTCTCTTGTTCCCCTGCTGTTTTAGCATATTTATAATCCAGGCCAATCTCCCCGATGCAAAAGATCTCATTGCTGTGATCCTGTACGAATCCAAAAGCGCTTTTCCATTCGTTATCATCCATTGCCGGAACATTTACAGGGTGTATGCCAAGGCCCGGAAGCACAAAGTCAGGGAATTTATCCCTCAATCTCAATGTCCTCTCCATTGAGTCCATGTCCTCGGTAACTACGATTGCCTTTGAAACTCCAGCGTCACAGGCCCGGAGAACCGCCTCTTCTATATCAGGTAATGAATAAAGATGACAATGCGCATCTATCAATCCCGGATGTGGTTTATTGTGTGGCATGACCTAACCTATCACCCCTACACAAAATGTTCAATACTATACGTATGGATCAAAAACATACGTCTTTGAAGATCCATTTAAATAACTAACCCTGAGCGTAAGAGGGTCTCTCGGTTTCTTCTATTTATAGACAATTTAATTATGATTAACTTTGTTTATTGCCATTTTGCAGTGAAGTGTTATATTTGTCTATTGTTTTATGATGTTCTTGTACACGTATGGTTTTTAACACCCTCCTTTTAAAAAAAATCAATAATAACGCTTAGGGGTTGGTATGGAGAAAAGGCATATAGTAAAAATTGCAGATGAATTGAAGGTAAAGGAAGCTCAGGTAGAGGCAGTAGCTCTTCTCCTTGAGCAAGATGCAACCATTCCTTTTATCGCACGCTACAGAAAGGAAGCCACGGGAAGCCTCGACGAAGTAATAATAACCTCCATCCGGGATATGCTTCACAGGTTGCAGGAACTTGAGGCCCGTCGGGAATCTATACTTAAGTCCTTAGAGGAGCACGGCCATCTGACTGATGAGCTGAAAGAACAGGTGTTGGCTGCTGAAACCATGGCAATCCTTGAGGATATTTATCTGCCGTACAGGCCTAAACGTCGAACAAGGGCGACCATTGCACGGGAAAAAGGCCTTGAACCCCTTGCTGAATTGATATTTGCGCAGAATAATGTCGATCCTTTTCAGGAGGCAGCTCAATTTATAGACCCTGAAAAAGGGGTTGAAAACGCAGAAGATGCCTTAAGCGGGGCAAGGGATATTATGGCCGAGAAAATAAGCGAGGATCAAGATGCAAGGGGTTTGATGCGGAGGCTTTTTGAATCCAAAGGTATCATTAAAAGTAGGCTGGTAACTGATATGGAATCAAAAGGACAAAAATACAAGGATTACTTCAATTGGGAAGAGCCTTTGGCAAATGTTCCATCCCACAGGATTCTTGCGATGAGAAGAGGAGAAAAGGAAGGCATTCTGTATCTTTCTATAGAGCCACATGAGGAGGATGCCGTTAAAATTTTAGAGGGGCTTTTTATAACGGGCGTCGGTGAAGATTCCAATCAGGTCAAGTTATCAATCCAGGATTCATACAAGAGACTCCTTTCAAGATCAATGGAGACAGAGGCGAGATTAAAATCAAAGGAAAAGGCGGATAAAGAGGCAATAAAGGTTTTTGCACGTAACCTCAGGGAATTATTGCTCGCATCTCCTTTAGGAGGTAAAAATGTTATGGGCATTGATCCCGGGTTCAGGACCGGATGCAAATTAGTGTGCCTGGACAGACAGGGAAAATTTTTGGTTCACGATGCTATATTCCCCAATATGAATGAGAAGAGAGACAAGGAGGCGGGGGAGATAATTAAGAGGCTATGCACTGAATACCAGATAGATGCCATAGCAGTGGGGAATGGTACGGCAAGCAGGGAGACGGAGGCGTTTTTAAGAGGGCTGGATCTTTCGGAAAATGTGCAGATAGTAATGGTAAATGAAAGTGGGGCATCCGTGTATTCTGCGTCTGAGGTTGCTCGAGATGAATTCCCGGATCTTGATTTAACTGTTCGGGGCGCTATATCCATTGGTAGAAGGCTTATGGATCCACTTGCCGAGTTGGTTAAGATAGAGCCGAAATCAATCGGCGTTGGCCAATACCAGCATGATGTTGACCAGGTGGATCTAAAAAACACCCTGGATGATGTGGTAATGAGCTGTGTAAACAAGGTGGGAGTGGATTTAAACAGGGCAAGCGCCCAGCTTCTTACCTATATTTCCGGGCTTGGCCTCAACCTCGCAAAAAATATAGTGGCATATAGAAATGAAAACGGGCCTTTTGAGTCAAGAGATGAATTGAAAACAGTTCCCCGCTTGGGACCCAAGGCATTCGAACAATCAGCAGGTTTTTTGAGGATTATTAATGGAAAAAACCCTCTGGATGCCAGTGCTGTGCATCCGGAATCATACCATGTAGTTGATAAAATGGCAGAGGATTTGGGTTGTAGTGTAGCCGATCTTCTTACCGAGCCTCAACTCAGGGAAAAGATAAATCTGCCAGACTACGTGGGTGGTGAGATAGGTATCCCAACCCTGAAGGATATCATGGAAGAACTGGCAAAACCAGGGCGGGATCCGAGGGACAAATTTGAACCCTTCGGATTTGAGAAGGGTGTCGAAAAGATAGGCGACATCAAGATAGGGATGAGGCTTCCCGGCATCATAACAAATGTAACGGCATTCGGGGCCTTTGTGGATATAGGCGTTCATCAGGATGGTTTGGTCCACATAAGCGAGTTGTCCGATACGTTTGTTAAAAACCCTTCAGACCTTGTTAAGGTGGGTCAAAAGGTCAATGTGTCAGTAATAGGGGTGGATATTGAAAGAAACAGGATCTCTTTGTCTATGAAAACAGTTACTGACAATAATAGGCAGCAAAAAAAGGATAAATCAAAAAAACCGCCAGTCAAAAAAGCAGGGCGAGTCCAAAAAGAGAGAAAAACCTTCGGCAATCCCCTATCCGACCTGTTTAAGCAGAAACAGTAAGAGGGGGCATCATCAAATTATAAGATGTATTGTATCTGTTCAGCCACCAAGGTACGAAGACACGAAGAAAACACTATTATCACTATAACAATACATATATGTGGCAAGGTTTTCTCACTACTATTTATACGCCGCATATCACGTAGGTCCATCAATGCAGTAATTTTATAGTCTTTGTGGCTTAGCGCCTGATTTATTGTTGTCAATATACCCAGGTAGTTACGATTTTGGTATGAAAAGCACTCGTAACTGTACATCTGCCTGCCCTCTTGTATTTTTACAGGCTATGCTGATGAAGGCTAGAAGGTATAATTTTATGTACGTGCCTTTTATAATACTTTTATAACCTCGCGGCATGAGAGGCGCGTGGTTTTTAGCACGTCCTACTCAATGTCGTTGCTCGGAGTTTTTAAAGATGCTAAGGCTTCTGCATCAGCAAGATCTTTAGTCCTTCCCGTTGCTTTCTTGTTGATAATAAGGTCTTCGATTGAAGGAATGCGGACATCAAGTCCATCGATGTTTACTATAATTGAATTTTGGTATGCATGCTCAAACTGGAGCCCTGATGCTGCTGTGATAATATCAATTCGCCTCGGAGCGACTCCTATCTGAAAAATGGTTCCATCTTTCTGTAGATCCTCTTTGGTGAGATTGTGTAACGGTGCGCCGAAACGGCGCAATGCTCGAAGGACAGCTTCTGCGTTATCAGGGGATGGCATGACCCAAATATCGATGTCCATGGTAGCCCGAGGATATCCATGGGCGGCAAGCGCATATGCTCCGACGAGGATGAACCTAACCTTCTCGTCGGATAAGGCGTGTAATATGTCTCTGTAATCTTCGTTCAACATCGTGCTTTACGCTTAGGGAGGCAATTTCTTTTGTCAGTGGCCAGACTAAAAGAATGCGGTCCTCTGGAGTTCCGGGAACGTAATTAACGTCCGGGTTGTCCGTCATTCTGTAAATAGCTGTGCGTTTCCTGTCCATGCTCATAGTTTTAAACTACCATTTTCTCCATATAATATCAATTCAATATTCACTCCGGACTGTGCTCATAACCAGCCCGGGTGCTTTTTAGCCAATATGGTTGGTTAGCTGCTTATTTGACGTTTTTGTTTGATTCAACTTATAAATCATCCAAAACATCCGCCAACTTGTTATAGAGCCTGTCCCACTTTATTTCTATCTTTTTATCTTCCGCATGATTTGTTTTACCAGCTATGAATTCAGCCAATTCCTCAAGTTCCTGTGGAGAATATTTTACTATAATATGCTTTCCTTTGATCTCTGCTATTTTTAGCCTTTGTATCAGAGTTGGATTAAACACATAAGATTCAAGAAGCAGATCTCTTTCTTGAGGCGTAATTTTAATCACAATTTCATCCATGCATTTTTCCTATTTTGCAAATAACGATAAGCCCACAAGCCAAGCGAAACGGATAGTCTTGCGAAGCTATAGGCTATATGTTTTTTTAAGTCTATTGACTTAGTTTTGAACTGACAACACGATTAAGGCTAACTCCTGATTCGGCCGCACGGATAGCCAGATTGCGATGTATTTCCGGTGGAACTCTTACCATAAACTTACCGCTATAGTGCCTGCAAGCAATGGGCTCAGGTACGCTTTCATCATTTGATTTCATATCCGAAATAACTTCAGCGACTACTTTTTTTACCCCTTTTAAGGCCGCTTCGGGGGTTTTGGCTAGCCAGCTCGAGCTTGGAAATTCTGCGCATAAAGCAACATATTCGCTATCTTCCTCTGACCATGTTACCCTGTATGTATATCGATCATTTTTTAATACCATGATTTACCTCCAATTTTTCAAGAGCCAAAAGCACCTGGTTCACCTGATATGATTTTGCCTTTCCTTTTTTATAAATAACAGGTAAATAACAGGGACGTAAATAAAATTATAAGATTTACTATACCTGTTCAGCCACCAAGGCACGAAGACACGAACAAAAGACTGATGTGAGTATAACAATATATGTGTGGTCAGGTTTTCTCACTACTATTACTACGTCTCATATCACGTAGGCCCATTAATGCAGTAATTTTATAGTCTTTGTGGCTTAGTGCTTTTGTGGTAATATACCCATGTAGTTACTATTTATGTATGAAAAGCACTCGTAATTGTACCTATACCTCCCCGCTTGTCTTTGTAAAGGCTATACTGATGAAGAGAAGAGCTTATAATTGTATGAGCTCTCCTTCAGAGATTTTTTATTTTATGTATGTATCCGTGTGCGAAGCCCGTGTGTATCCGTGTCCTATTAATGGGA
>JAGYMO010000377.1 GCA_018400255.1 Deltaproteobacteria bacterium | reverse complement strand
TTTATCCGCCGTTTTTGTGGCGGGCAGAACGCTGAACCCGTGAACGGTTACTGTATATTTTCTCCTCACTGCCCGAATAGAACATCATTGTAGCGCCCTAATTTTTTACTGAAGCATATTTGAATAATGAAAGTTTTGACAGTCAGCGACGAGGTTAACGATCTTTTCTTTAAAGGGAAGACACTCAAGGAAAAATGCCATGGAATAGAACTGATCCTGGCTTGCGGTGACCTTCCTCCTTATTACCTTGAATACCTGGTTAATAGCCTTAATGTGCCTCTTTATTATGTGCCGGGAAATCATGATGATAAATATTTTCAGTCCCCTTTAGCACAAGGCCTTTCTGTCAAGGGCTGTGAAAATATTGACCAGAGGGTGGTAGTCTTTAAAAACTTGCTTATCGGGGGGCTGGCAGGGTCCTTTGAGTATAGGAAAGGGAAATACTTGCACACTGAAGCACAAATGCATAGGAACATTTTAAGAATGTACCCGTATCTTTTGTTTAATAAGATTAGACATAAACGCTATATTGATATTTTGGTAACCCATGCGCCCCCTTTTGGCATAAACGATGAAAAAGATTTGGCCCATAGAGGGTTCAAAGAATTTTTGATTTTTATGAAAAGATATTACCCTGCCTATCTCATTCATGGCCATACTTCCCGTCATGGTGGAGAGGGGGAAAAAATCAGTTCATATCACTCCACATGGGTTATAAATACCAATCCATGCAGGGTTTTGGAAATAGATGATGCCAATCTTCGACGACACCACAATTAGACAGGCAAGCAAGGAACATCGATTTGATATAGATTTCAGTCAGGCAATGCAAAAAGCCTTTTGGGGAGAACTTAAAGGTTTTATTCTGCGAAGATCTACCAAACTTCTCCCCTTTGAAGAGGTAAAGGATAGACTGGAAATTTGGTTTGCTCGAGATTTAGGGATCCAATCCATTAGCATTGATAGCATTGTGGGAAGTGAAGGGCGATATCAAAATTTTTCCAAGTATTTTCTGCCCCTCAGGGAAGACCTGCGAGAGCGGTGGAAACAGGTTGCCGAGGCGCATTATTACAGACGTGATTTACCCCCCGTGGAGTTATATAAGGTTCAAGATGTTTATTTTGTTAGAGATGGCCATCACAGGATCTCAGTAGCCCGGGCAAAAGGAACCAAATATATTGAGGCCAGGGTCTATGAATATGAATGTGACGTCCCCCTCGGTAAAGACCTGAATATAGAAAAACTTGCCATTCAGGAGACATATCATCAGTTCCTTAAGGACACTAAACTGGGCAAAAATTACCCTAATCTAAACCTTCAATTAACCCTTTTAGGCGGTTATCCCATTCTGATGGATCATATCCAGGCACATAAATATTACCTGGAAAAGAAAAGTGGTGAGGACATATCCATTCCTGAGGCTAGTTGTTCATGGTATGAAAAGGTATATCTGCCCTTGGTGGAGGTCATTAGAAAGAGCCGTATCATGAAACAGTTCACCCATAGAACAGAGACAGATTTTTACCTGTGGATGATTCAACACAGGCGTCAATTGGTTGATAGTCTGGAGTCAGAGATAGAGCCTGAAAGTATAGTCGAAACCTACACCAGGAAATACGGCGGTAAATTTCGAAAGATTTTAGGGGTCTTCAGGCGATTTTTTCGGCTGGTTAGGTATTGATTGAAAGCGCCTAAAGTAATTCCTTTTGCTCACTTTAGGCGCATCTATGCTTATTTAATGCTCTATTTTTTCTTTTTAATTATAAGTCCTACACCTTCTAACCAGCTATTTGCAACCGAAGCGGGTT
>JAGYMO010000376.1 GCA_018400255.1 Deltaproteobacteria bacterium | reverse complement strand
GTCGCAGCACTAAGCCCCGCCGTTCGCGAAGCGAATCGGCGAAACCACGTGGTGCCACGGGCTTGCCTGTGACGCTCCACTGGAAGAAAAGAAAGAAATTTTCTTAGGGCGCAATAATAAGTGAAGGTTCTCCCTCTTTTGCGTTTTCAGGGGAGTCTTCCTCAAACTGGCTGTATATCGACTTAAGCAGTAAATTCCAGATAAACGGATTAGGCTCTATAGGGCTAAATGGGTTTTTTAAATTAATCGCAGCGCTTAAGGCCTGTCTTGCCTCGCTTTTCTTACCTGTTTTAAACAGTATATAGGCAGTCTCCTCTAAGCGTCTCTTCCACACAAGCTTTTTTTCTTCGGGGAAAAGCGCCTCCAGCGCATCACTATAAATAGTATGAAGGCGTTCCTCCTTTTGTTCAGGTGTAAGAAATATTCTGCTATTACGGAGCTCATCTATCGTTTCAATGTATTCCTTCAACTCTTTAGGGTCAATAAACCAGGAAAAAAAAGGCGCAATCTTATGTAAATCCCCGGATTCCTTAAGAAGACGAGGGTTGTTCTTTATCTCATCTTCACTTATATAGTGGTATATAATTGGATATGCATGACCCCACTCTATGTCCTCAAACTCAATTTCAAAATCATTGTACCCGTTAGGCAAAGGTTTTGAAAGGTTTTTAGAAAACGAAGCTGTTTCTTTTAATAGGCTTACACAGTAAGCGCCCTCTGCTTCAACAATCGGAAAATCTACTGAAGACATGGAGCTGTCTAAAAAATCCTTAAAGCCCTTTTTACTAAACTGGTGTAAGTCTAATTCTTGCAGCCCTTCCAGGTCATTTATAATACTGAATGCTACCAAAAATCCCCTTGGTGTATTTCTTGTAACAATAACTATCCTACTTCCTGTATTATCAATATCACCTACATAACCCTCAGGTTCATCGGATTTCATTGGTTTAAAAATCGGACTATCATCTTTATATTTCTCTTCCCATTTCACCCCTCTCTGTCTAAGTTTATAGAGGGATTTCTTTATGAGTTTAATTAAAGACTTATCCTGAACCCCATCCATCATATCATAAAGAAGTTGCGCCATCTCAGGCCTTGCTTCTGTCGTAAGGGTATCAATAAATGGTACGGCAAGGTCTCGCTCGTCTTTCAAAAAAGAAGTTGCTATACCGAGAATTTCATCTTCACCTAACTTATCGTTAAAGGCAGCCGCTATCCTATTGATTACGCTATCTACCCTTTGCTTTAATTCGGGATTTAATGTATCTCCCTTTTTATCTTTAGTCATACTGTTTACCCTAAATTATTCACTTTTTACCAAAAATATCCTTTAAACCATTTTAAAAGTATGTTTAATAGACGTTCTTATATAAATTTTTATAATTACATAATCTAGAACAAGTTGCAAGGAATTCCAGGCAATAATCTGCCAGGATCTATGCCTATTTCCTTGACTCAATAGTACTACAGGTATAGTTTTTAACTATGTAAGAGTTTTGCGCAACCATAACTATTGAGAAGTCTTATTCACAAAGAGTGGCTTCAATTTTTTTTGGAGGTTATCTTACCGTGGAAGCGAAAGGGACGCAAAGTAAATTGCTTAAAATAAGCCAACACAAGTTTATCGTGGTGAATACATGCAAGAAGGATTAGGGTTTCTCGTCAATCTATCAGTAAGTTTAGTCCTGGCCCTTGTGCTAGGGCTTGCTGCGCAGCGGTTTCGCCTTTCGCCGATCATCGGATATTTGCTGGCGGGAATTGCTCTCGGCCCCTGCACTCCCGGTTTTGTCGCCGACCCCAAAATGGCCCATGACTTTGCGGAGGTTGGCGTTATCCTCATAATGTTCGGGGTTGGAATTCATCTAAATTTCAAGGACCTGCTTGCTGTCAGGAGAATCGTGATACCAGGCTGCATTAGTCAAGTCCTGGTGGCTTCGGTATTAGGCACAATTGTTGCCATCTCACTCGGCATGGACGGAGGAGCAAGCATTGTGCTCGGAATTTCCGTATCCATTGCCAGCACAGTTGTTGTAATCCATATACTCACGGACAATGATCTACTTGACACCAGCCAGGGGCATATTGCAATCGGATGGCTAATCCTTCAAGACATTTTTACGGTCTTTATCTTAGTGGCCTTGCCTGGTATAGCCAGTTTTTACGGGCAATCCGGGGGGAGTGGGGAAGCCGTAATAACCAAATTGGCCTGGGCGATGGCAAAATTTGCTGGATTGACCATCCTTGTCGTCATTATAGGGCGAAAAGCGATTCCCTGGCTTTTGAATTTTGTGGCGCGCACACGGTCGAGAGAACTTTTCATACTCACTATACTTAGTCTGGCATTGGCGATTGCTACAATATCTGCCGCCTTATTCGATGTGTCAATGGCATTGGGAGCGTTTCTCGCAGGTATCTTTGTTGGCCAAACAGAAGTAAGCCATCAAGCGGCTGCCGATGCCCTACCAATGAGAGATGCCTTTGCCGTCCTTTTCTTTGTATCAGTAGGCATGCTCTTTGATCCGAAAGCCATCATTGAGCAACCCCTCCTTCTGTCTGGGCTTCTTGCAATCATAATGGTTGTAAACCCCCTAACAGCCTTTCTTGTCATATGGTTCCTTCGTTATTCAGTGCGCACTGCAATTACTGTCGCCCTTTCACTTGGTCAAATTGGCGAATTTTCCTTTCTTTTAGCAAATGAGGCGATGGGATTAGAAATAATTTCAGCAAAGGGACACAGCCTTCTGGTAGCCTGCGCATTAATTGCGATTGCTGTAAACCCACCTTTGTTCGGTACAATTACTCAAATTGAGCAATGGCTGCGCCGTAAAAAACACATCTGGCGTATTCTAAGCCATAGGTCAAGATATAAAGAGAAATGGCTGCTGTCATCCAGGCTCGATCAAAAGCCTACAACCAAGTATAGGGCCATAATTGTGGGTTATGGTCCAGTGGGACAAACTGCATCCCGTATCCTTAAAGATTTTGATATTCCCCTGTTGATCATTGATCTGAATGTAGATACAATCCGAAACCTGACGGAGTCGGGACAGGCTGCAATTTACGGCGATGCCAGCCAGCGGGAAATTTTGATAACCGCAGGGGTGCAGAAAGCCGATTACCTTTTAGTCACCATTCCCGATATATTAACTCGTACTGCAGTGATCGTGACAGCGAGGGAATTAAATCCTGAGATACATGTCTTTACCCGGGCCCGATACCTAAAGGAACGGGTTTGGTTAGAGGAAATGGGTGCTACAAACATCTGCATTGAGGAAGCAGAAACCGCAATAGGGTGTGCCATCCAAATCTTACGAGAAGTTGGTGCGGACGACAATCAGATTCAAAAAGAAATCCAAGAAATCCGTGCAGCCCTTGGGACGCACAATCAGAATGAGCGTTACATTGCAGCTCCATAATTTCACTTTTGCAAATATCTGCAGCCCCGTTATATATTTGAATATTTGATATACGTTTTACCTTCAACATTGATAGTTTCGCAAAAAGTCATTTTACTCGCTCATGATGCCCATTTTGGGATTCATCAAATGCTTCGCTAAATTCCAAAAACTCGGCCTAAAGGCCTCAAACAGTTTGTCCCGCTTGCAGCGGGATTATACGCTCAGCATTTTCATGAATCTATTTCCAAAAGTAGCCAAAATCGCTCGCAAAAGACTTTTTACGGGTTTGTCATATTTATAAACAAATACATCTTTGGTGCCTGGGAATACTTATTGCTTTTTAAAACAAATTAATTTCTTTTAAAGTAGGCAGAGAAAGGCTAGTAAGTCTAGAAGGCCTTTTCAAAGCTTTTTTGTTCACGAACTTATTTTTATTCAGTCATTAATTAAGAGGGGCTAATTGGAAAGGAAAAAAACTATACTTGTTGTAGATGATGAATTAGGTGTTCGCCAGTCCTTTAATATGGTTTTAAAAGAGGAGTTTAATGTTCTTTTGGCTGACTCTGGCGAAAAGGCTATTGATATCTTTTCTAAAAATCCTGTTGACCTAATATTGCTCGACATACTTTTACCTGATATATACGGTATTGATTTGCTGGCAAAATTAAAGGAAATGGATCCAAATACTGAGATAATCATGGTAACTGCAGTCAAAGAAGTTAAAACAGCCGTAAAGGCGATAAAGATTGGAGCATACGAGTATATAATTAAACCATTTAATGTCGATGAGGTAATCACAGTTATTCATCGTGCGTTAGAAAAACACAGCCTAGTTCAAGAGTTAACCTATCTGAGAAACGAGCTTGAAAGGGTTCAGCCTTTTGAAAAAATGGTGGGACAAGGCAAGGAAATGATGAAAATTTTTGAGCTTATTTCAACCATCTCTCAGAGTGACGGTACTGTGCTTATACAGGGGGAAAGTGGAACGGGTAAGGAACTGGTTGCAAGGGCCATACATCGACTGGGCCCTAGAAACGACCATCCTTTTGTAGTTATAAATTGTGCCTCCATACCCCAAAGCCTTATGGAAAGCGAGGTATTTGGCCATAACAAGGGAGCTTTTACAGGAGCCTTAAACACAGTCATCGGCAAGCTTGAAATAGCTCAAGGGGGAACCGTGTTTTTTGATGACATCGATACCCTGGATATTAATATGCAGGCTAAGCTTTTAAGGGTTATACAGGAAAAGGAATTTGAAAGATTGGGGAGCACAAAGGTAATAAAGGTTGATGCAAAATTTATCGCTGCCTCTAACAAAAATTTAGATGAAATGATATTGAATGGAAAATTTAGAAATGATTTATTTTACAGACTTAACGTTTTTCCGATAATAATTCCCCCCTTACGTGAACGAAAAGAGGACATTCCCGTCCTGCTAAACCATTTCTTAGGAATACGCACAAAGGCTAATGGGTTAGGGAGAAAGAGTTTTTCACAACGAGCACTCAAAACATTATTAGAATATGATTGGCCAGGAAACGTTCGCGAACTTGAGAACCTAGTAGAAAGGTTATATACATTATGCAAAGGACCGATAATACACCTGGAGGATATTCCATTATTTCCAATGAAAAAAACTGAAATAAAAAATCTCCCTTTAAAGGAAGCGATAAAAACATTTGAAAAGCAGTACGTAAATGCCGTACTTGAAAGAGCAAATTGGAACAGGACAAAGGCTGCCGAAATTTTAGGCGTCCACCGCAACACCCTCTTATCAAAGCTACATTATCTAAAGCCTCCCAATAATTAAAAATTCGAGACCAAGAAATCTCAACAACTCAGGGTTAACTTGAGTTTTGCAAAAAGATACATTACTAAACAAATAAGAAAAACTACTCTGCTTAAGCCTTGATGACTGAGATGGCCCCTTGAGCCTATCTTAAGATTTTCTTTAGCGCCCATGGCGTTGTAAAAGGTGAAAGACAAAAAAACCCTAAAGTATAGCCTATAAAGAAATTGAAAAATTGATTACTACCTTTAATCCCCCAATGGCATAATAATTGCTAATATTAACCATATCGTTAGACATCAAAAACATGCCTGCGTTTCACAGTGGCAACCATCGAAAATCTTACATAAGGGTATAAATGAAAGCCTTATCTATTGATGATTTGCGGTCCAGAATAAATATTCTTGAGAAAGAAATAACAGCCCTTAGGTTACATGAGGAAGAGTATAAAAATATGGCAGAACAGCTCAAGAGGTCTCAAAAGATGGAGGCCCTTGCTACAATGGCAGGAGGCATTGCCCATGATTTTAATAACATCTTACAGACTATACTGGGAAATGCGGAACTGCTTTTGCTTAACAAGAAAGAGGGTGACCAAGACTACAAAAAATTACTGCAGATTCAGCAAGCAGCCACGAAAGGAAGCGAATTAAGCCGCCAATTTATAACCCTTGGCAGAAAAACAACCTATAAGTCTAATTCTATTAACCTAAATGAACAAATTGTTGAAACAGCCAATCTCCTTAAGAGAACTGTTCCAAAGATGATTAGCATAAAAACTGAGTTAGCAAATGATCTTAAAAAGGTAAATGTTGATTCCGGCCATGTCGAACAGGTAATAATTAACCTTGCAATTAATTCAAGAGACGCTATGCCAGACGGTGGGGAGCTTAAATTCAAAACAACCAATAATGATCCATTGAACAAAGGTGGGTTATATGCCAAAGGAATCCAACAATATGTTCTTTTAGAGGTATCTGATACTGGCCTTGGGATGGCGGAGGAAGTAAAGGAGAATATTTTTAGACCATTTTTTACGACCAAGGAGCCAGGTAGGGGTACAGGCCTTGGCCTTTCTACTGCCAAAACCATTATTGAAGATAACGGTGGGCTCATCGAGTGTTCGAGCGTTCCCAATAAGGGAACAAGCTTTTATATACATCTCCCTGTAGCTGATTCAAGCAATATCCCACTTAAGGCAAAGGGGAAACCAGGGGCCACAAATGGACTAAATGGGATGGAGACGATCCTCTTAGTAGATGATGATGTCTCTATCTTAGACATAGGGAAAGAAATGCTCGGAAGATATAATTACCAAGTTATAACAGCATGCAGCGGGGAAGAGGCTATACAAACATACTCTGGCTCTGCGATTGACATAGTGATATTAGACGTTGGCATGCCGGGCATGGGTGGGCTCAAATGCCTTCATGAATTACTAAGGATAGATAATAAGGCAAGGGTAGTAATTAGCAGCGGTTATACTATAAACGGCAGGGTTAAAAAGGCATTAAGCGAAGGCGCATTGGCATTCGTGCCCAAGCCTTATCGCTTTCAAGAGGCATTAAAGACAGTCAGAAAAATACTGGACGCATAGATATGTTTTGATAATTAAAACTATCTATTAGAATGAAAAAAATATAGTAGTTGCCGCTTTATATCACTTTCCCTCCATCCTTTTATACTATTTTTACCTTGAGAATATACTTTCAATTATATCTTAAGGTTTTCTATATTTATACCACTTACCGCATCGATCTTATGTGAGTACTTTTGCCTTAATGGGGAACCAGATAAACCTAAACTTGTGATTCATAAAAAGTCATCATTCTTTCCCTAAATATTTTGCCTTAAAAAAGAGGCTTTTCCTTAAAAAATCCTAAATCATCACTCAAATTTTTCAAATAGTATATTTAAGGTATCTGTTCAGCCACTAGGACACGAAAACACGAGGAAAAGACTGATATCACTATAACAATACGTATGCGGTCAGGTTTTCTCACTACTATTTATGCGCCGCATATCAAGCAGGCCCAACAATGCAGTAATTTCATACTCTTTGCGGCTTAGTGATTTTGTGGCACTATGCCTAAGTAGTTACTATTTAGATTGGACATAATGATTATTAGAAGCACTTTCATTTTACTATTTTTGATCATTCAAAAAGCATTTCAATCAATTGGAAATATCATGTTTAGGATTTTAGATACCTGCAGCAGCAGGCATAACATTTTAACAGCATTTTGAGTAATAATATGCCTTAATCATAAAGGAACCAGCCTGGCAACTGCTTAATCAAACATAAATAATACAAAATTCCCTATTATTATAACCAGGGGAATCTTATGCATTGTTTAAGAAAAGCCACAGCTATATTTTTGGTGCAATGCGTTGTTTATTAATCCAAAACTTAAATTATCTCCTTAATCTAACAATAATTAGTAACCGCCAGCCTACATGAAAAATTATTGCCCCTTTTAATGAAATTTATTATTGTGTCAAAAGCAGATAGATAGTTTTTAAAACATCTATGAGGCATATACTAAATAAGCGAATTAATACAAATGGCTACTATGCCCTCCGTTCTTCTTGAGTAATTAACTCGACTCTAAAGTGTCATTAGACACAGATCAAATATCTTAAATGGAAGAAATACAGAAGTAAAGACAATATGCAGGCAGTATAAATTGATAATATCTCCTTGTTGTATATATTAAGAAGGTTGGCTAACTCTTATATTCATATACATTAGCGGGCCTTTATGGTTTTTGGAATGATTAAACTTTTTAACGTATATAAAAATTTTGGCCCAAAAAATCCAGCGATTGTGGACCTAAGCCTAAACATAGAAAAGGGGGAATTTGTTTTTATAACCGGACCTTCCGGTGCCGGAAAAACTACACTTCTAAAAATAATTTTTTGCTCCGAAAGGCCAACAAGCGGCAATGCCTTGGTAAATGGAATAAATATTAATAGAATTAAGGAGAAACAGCTTGCGTTTTTGCGAAGAAAGATAGGCGTAGTCTTCCAGGATTTCAAACTATTGCCTAACAGGACTGTTTTTAATAATGTATCTCTTTGCCTTGAAATTTCTGGTGTGCAATACCCCATCATACGAAAAAAGGTGCATCAAACATTAAGGCAGTTAGGGCTATCAAAAAAAGAACGCTACTATCCTCCCCAGCTTTCCGGAGGCGAACAGCAGAGAGTTGCGATTGCAAGGGCGATTATCAATAATCCTTCGATCTTATTAGCAGATGAGCCTACCGGAAACCTTGACCCAGAGATTACCATCGAAATAATGGCCTTGTTAGAAGAAATACATCAAAGAGGCACCACTGTTCTGGTGGCAACACACAGCCAAGAGCTATTAAAAGATACAGAGAAAAAAATAGTGACCCTTAATAAGGGCAGAATAGTGAAATGAAAACATCATTTATAAAATATTTTTTTCGCCAGGCATTGACTAACATCTCTGATAACAGGACGGCTCACTTATTAGGTGTCGGCACCATAGCAATAGCATTCCTTATTTTTAACTCCTTTATTCTTGCCTATGTAAACATAAACCATTGGGCCGATGAGATGGGGAAATCATTAACAATGACAATATACTTCAAAGGTCAGCCGCAAGAAATAGAGGTGGAGGAGCTAAAAAGCGAGTTGATAAATATCCAAGGCGTAACTATCAATAAATTTGTATCAAAAGAAGAGGCAATACGGTCATTGGCAAAAGAACTTGGAGATAAGGAGGGATTTCTCAAGGGGTTAAATGAAAACCCCCTTCCCGCATCCCTTGAAATAGTCTTTTTAAAAGCAGACAGAGAGGATCCTCTTCCTTATAATATAAAAAAGAGGCTAGAAAAAATGGATATTGTTGACGAGGTCCATTATAGTGAGGAATGGGCAGGAAAGATTGAGGCAATAATGGGGGCTATAAAACTCATTGGCTCAGTTCTTGGGGGACTGCTTTTTCTAGCAACACTTTTTATCATCACTAATACTATAAAGCTCACAGTATTTGCCAGGGAAAATGAGATAGAGATACTGCGTTTAGTTGGCGCGACAAATGTTTTTATAAAGGCCCCTTTTTTAATTGAGGGATCAATTCAGGGTTTACTCGGAGGCCTTCTTGCTTTAATAATGCTTCTTGCAGGTTATGTAACAGTTATGATCAGAGCTGATTTCAAGATTGGATTTGCCTCGCTAGATATAGTGTTTATCTCTCCACATATAGCTGTCTTTCTGTTGCTCATGAGCATGATTATAGGTCTTTTGGGAAGCAGCATAGCTTTAGGCAGGTTTTTTAAAGCATGAGCCCCGTTATTGCTTTTATACAATTTTTTATTGTATCATTAATCTGTTCCAATTTTATTGTTACTTGTTTTTCTTTAGCAGGAGATGTGAATCATGCACAAGGGAATAAATCTCAAGCCAGGCATATTGAAAAGCAACTTTTGAAGCAACAGGGAAGGCTTACGGATGTAAACATTAAAGAAAAAAATATACTTGAAGAGTTAGAAAGCTTAGAGAAAAGCACTACCAAGAATAGAAGGTCCCTTAAAAAACTATCGGAAGAAATAGAAACACTTTCGGCTAAGATAACTGAAGCTCAGGCCAGAATTAAAGAGCTTAACGCCTCCACCCGGGAGGTCAAAAACGTTTTTGAGACTCGCTTAGTCGCATTTTACAAATATGGAAAATCAGGCTATTTAATCCTTCTGATTGCGAATGAAGACTTACATGGAATTCGAAAAAAAATAAAATATATCAAGGCTATAATTAGTCATGACAGAAAAATAATGGCCAATCTGTCTGAAAAGAGAAAAGAGCTCGAGAACGAGATAGAATTATTGCATAAAGATAAATCCAGGATTGAAACACTAAAGGAAGCTAAGAAAAAAAGTGCTGATTTATTAGAAAAGGATATGGAAAAAAAAGTTCTTTTGCTGGTAAAGGCTCACAAGGAGAAGGAATTTTATGAAAAAGCTATCAAGGAATTAAAGGAAGCCTCTAGTAGGCTTAACCAAAAAATCTTAGGGCTGGGGGAAAAAGAAGAAAAAACTTCACTGAAAACCTTCGAAGAAATGAAGGGTAAACTGCCCATGCCACTAATGGGAAAAATATTAAATTATTCAGCAGCCCAAAATCGCGAACCATTTATACATAGAAAGGGAATATACATCAAAGGAGCATTTGGAGATACAATTCAATCAATCTTTCCCGGCAAGGTAGTATTCTCAGATTGGTTTAAAGGGTATGGTCAGATGATTATTATTAATCATGGCTCTAGGTATTTTACCATGTTTGCTCATCTTGGGGATATAAAAAAAGGAGTGGGAGAGACGGTTTCTGAAGGCGAAATATTGGGTAATGCGGGAGACACAGGGCTTAATCTCGGCCCTGGCCTGTATTTTGAGATAAGAAGGGGAGGAGTGTGCCTTGATCCGAAAAAATGGCTCAAATTACATTAAGAGTTCATCGAATTTCTCATTACACTACGTGAGTATTGTAATGTTAAAATACACTCTAGTATGTAAACCTTCTCTTTAATCAACTAAATATAACCCCAAAAATAGGATTATTACCTTATTACCCGTCCGACGTTACATTAACTACCTGTTTAAACCGGTCATTCAGACAAACAGGGATAATTTGTGTTGAGAGTTTATAGAAAAATAACTAAAGTTAGTATAGTAGAAATAGTAATACTATAGTTGAAATATTCCTTTAGGCAACAGGTTTCATAAAAGGAAACCATAAATTCATTATCGCCAATTGGCTTGTAGTAGTGCATATACACCCAAAAAAAACATTTTTCGGCAGTCTTCCATGTTTTTTAGCACAGAAAGGCCGAATGAACTTATTTGCAAGCAAATACATATTTTAAAATAAGGGGAGAATAAGAATGATAAAACCTAAGCACCATTATTTTTTCTCAAAGTTAGTTACTGCCAGTTTGATAGCCTATGCTTTTATACTTTTTTTTAACACTTCCAGCGTTGCCAGCACAAAAGAGATGTATCAAAATATTGAAATCTTTAGTGAGGCACTGGGAAATATAGAAAAAAACTATTATAGTGACGTAGAAAGAAAAAAGCTTATATACGGTGCCATTAAAGGAATGGTAAAGGCTTTAGACCCACACTCATCCTTTATGGAACCAGATGTATACAAGGAGCTGATGATAGAGACAAAGGGCAGTTTTTCAGGTGTTGGAATCGAAATAACCATAAAAGACGATATTCTCACTGTAGTATCGCCTATAGAAGGAACACCTGCCTTTGAAGCAGGCATAAAGGCCGGCGACCAGATTATTATGGTTGAAGATAAGCCTACAAAGGACTTGGTTATTATGGAGGCAGTAAAACTCATTAGAGGGGAAAAGGGCACCAAAGTCAAGCTAACTATAAGGAGGGAAGGCGTCAAGGATCCCATCGATTTTTTAATAACAAGAGATGTAATACCGATAAAAAGTGTCCGATCGCTCCTTCTTCCTTTTGATATCGGCTACATAAGGATCTCTACTTTCCAGGGCCAAACTGATGAAGAGCTTTCAAAGGCGTTAAAGGAACTCATTAAAGAAAAAGAATTAAAAGGTTTAATTTTAGACCTAAGAAACAACCCTGGAGGGCTTCTCTCGCAGGCAATAAATGTAGCGGACAAATTTCTTGGCTCAGGCGTTATTGTCAGCATAAAGGGCAGAGATGAGAAGGAAGAAAAAACCGTAGCCCATAAAAATAAAATAGATCGCGACTATCCTATGATAGTATTGGTTAATGGTGGTAGCGCCAGTGCTTCAGAAATAGTAGCCGGCGCACTCCAGGACAATAAAAAAGCCCTTATACTAGGGACAAAAACGTTCGGAAAGGGTTCTGTGCAGGCGCTCTATACCCTTTCAGATGGTTCAGGCTTGCGCCTTACTACCGCAGTATATTATACGCCAAGCGGTAGATCTATACAGGCAAGCGGAATTGAGCCGGATATTAAAATGGACTTTATTCCCCCGAATAATGAAGAAGGGGGCGGGAAATATCACATGCTCCGAGAAAGCGACCTGGAGGGGCACATAGAAAATGAGGTTGTTGAAGAGGAAAAAAAGGAAGAAGCAAATAAACCAATAAAAGATGAAAAAATGACTGAAGTGCAAAAACGACTTGATGGCGATAATCAGCTCCTCAGCGCGCTGCAAATTCTGCAGTCATGGAACCTTTTTTCAAAAATATATGGGCTGGAGAAAAAATAACAGGCAAATCTAACCATCCTGCTGAGCTAATAGATGTACAAAAAAAATGGGAGACATGGTATTCTACTTATTAGCCTGATCTTAATAGCTCTGGGCATAGCGCTATCAATATCTTACATTTATAGGTTAGGCAAAAGAAGCCCCTTGCCGCCCTTTGAAGAATTTCATTCCCTATCAAAACAGCTTTACAGAGATATACACTCTGTAGACATGGCTATTTCCCATGAATTTTTCAAGATAGGTGTCCCGCAAGAAAAAATAATCTTTTTGTCTGTTACACCAATGAGAGAGGACAGCTATAGTTGGGAGTTAAGCAGCATTAGAGCGATGGTACCAGATAAATATTCCCTTTCACGGATAGGGGAGGAAATCAAGAAGGCGGTTGAAGGCCTAAATGCACCTATGCAGGTAAATATAGTTGATATATCGGATAAGGTTACTGTCTGTAACATTTTCTGGAATGGCCTTCATACCCACATATTAAAAATAACCTTAGATGATGATCATTCCAAATACACCTCTTCATACCCAAAGATAAGTATTATCATAGATGATCTGGGATACAAAAAGATGATTGCAAATGAGCTAATAAATCTCAACACCCCCCTTACGTTATCTATTTTGCCCTTTACCCCCTATACCAGATTTATCGCTCAGAACGCACATAAAAAAGATAAAGAGACCATGCTTCATCTTCCCATGGAGCCTATAAACTACCCTTCGATGAATCCAGGAGATGGCGTGCTGTTAGAATCAATGGACGAGGAGGCTACCTTAAAGGTCCTTGAAGATGATCTGAACCAAATACCATTTATTTCTGGAGTCAATAATCATATGGGCTCAAGGCTAACGAAAAACGAAAAGAAAATGGAGATAGTTATGAAGGAATTAAAGAAAAGGAGCCTATATTTTATTGACAGCAGAACAAGCTCTGATACCGTGGCCTTCAAAGTTGCAAAAGAAATGGCTCTTGATACAGCAAAGAGAGATGTATTTTTGGATAATAACCTTACAGAAAATTCCCTAAAGTCACAAATTGAAAAGCTCCTGACTTTGGCAAAACACAGGGGCCACGCAATAGGAATTGCACATCCCCATAATGAAACACTTGAGATATTGAGGGCATATGAACAAAAATTAAATGATGGCGTTAGGGTAGTACCCGTGTCTGACTTACTCAAATGATTATTTGCATGACAAAATTACACCTAAAAAAATGGAGGTTTATTAATGAATGTGCCACTGCTTGATCTAAAGGCCCAATATAAAACAATTAAAGAGGAGATTTTAGACGCCACCTTAGAGGTTTATGAATCGCAGAGATTTATACTTGGCCCTAAGGTGGAGGAACTTGAGGAAAAAATTGCTGAATATACCGGGGTAAGATATGCTGTCGGTGTTTCTTCCGGCACTGACGCTCTTCTTGTCTCACTGATGGCAGGGGACATTGGCAAAGGAGACTTAGTAATTACTACCCCTTACACGTTTTTCGCCACCGTTGGTTCAATCGAAAGGATCGGCGCAATACCTTTATTGGTAGATATAGATCCCCGTACCTATAATATCGATACCGAATTATTGGAGGAAAAGATCTCTTCAATGCATGAAGAGGAGCTATCAAGACTAAAGGCCATAATACCTGTTCACCTTTTTGGTCAATGCGCTAATATGGAAAAAATTCTAGAGATAGCAAATTCACGAGGTATAATCATTATTGAGGATGCTGCACAGGCAATTGGATCAGAGTATAGGTTTAAAGACGGCTCCGTTAAAAGGGCCGGCTCTATGAGCAAATTTGGCTGCTTTTCCTTTTTCCCTTCTAAAAACCTCGGTTCATTTGGGGATGGAGGAATGGTTACCACAGATGATAAGGATGCGTACCAAAAAATTTCTATAATGAGGGTTCATGGCTCCAGACCAAAATATTACCACAAGGTCGTAGGGGGAAATTTCAGGCTTGACTCGCTGCAAGCTGCTATTCTTTTGGTAAAATTAAACTATCTTGATAAGTGGACCGAAAAAAGGAGGGCAAACGCAAGGACCTACAGAGACCTGTTTGCAAAACTCGATTTAGAAGAAGTAGAACTTCCATTTGAGGGAGATGGAAGACATATATATAACCAATTTGTAGTTAAGGTCAGTAATGAAAGGGATGACTTAAAAAATTTTTTGGCAGATCATGGCATAGGCTCTGAGATTTATTATCCTGTCCCTTTACATATGCAGGAATGTTTTAAACACCTAAACTATAAACCGGAGGATTGCCCCGTTTCTCTGGATGCCTCTGTCAAGACCCTTGCTTTGCCAATTTATTCGGAACTATCATTTGAACAAATTGAGCATGTTGTTGATACAATAAATTCATTTTACAGGGGGTAAGAATATATTGACATATTACCTTTTTTATTTTTTTATAAAAATATTAGCTCACACTAAAAAATTTCTTTAGCACAAAAGTGTCAAAGAAAAAACAGGAGAGTTTTATCTATGGAATACAATGTAAGGTTTAATAAAAGGCCACACCTATTAAAGCCTATAATGATAATAGGGTTTGGTGGTTGGTCAAACGCTGGAAACTCTGCCCTTAAGTCAATTGACTATATTATTGAAAAAAAAGGAGGGAAACTCTTAGCCAAAATTAACCCGGATAACCTGTACCAGTTTACTCAAAATCGGCCAGTCATTGCTATAGAGGAGGGAAGGCTAAAAAGCGTTTCACAAACTGAAATGCTTATTTACTATATGAAGAATAAGCGAGGAGGACATGATATAATTTTTATAAGAGGCCAGGAACCAGATTACAGATGGAACAGTTTTGTTGATACAATAATAGCTTTGTGTAAAAAATGGGATGTATCTACCATAAGTAGCCTTGGTGGCATGTATGACGATATTCTTCATACCGAGGCTATAGTTTCAGGGGTGCATTCCTCTGAGGAATGGCGTGATATTTTTATCAAAAACGATATCAATATGATCAACTATGAAGGTCCCTCGGGCATTCATTCGCTTATCATGGAGAAATCAAAACAGCATTCTTATCCATTCTTTGGCTTCTGGGGCCATACTCCCCTTTATTTGAGGGGGACAAACTTTCGGGTTGTCATAAGGATTGTAAATTTATTAGCCTCCTTATTTTCTTTTTCCATTGAGACATCAGAGCTTGAAACCTCTTTAAAAGAATTTGAGGCACAGATAGAGGGGATTTTAGATCAGAATGATGAGTTAAAAGAACATATCGAACAAATCAAAAAGATGAGGGCTGGAGAGGATCGGAAAAAGGGTACGCCGAAGGTCGTAAACATAAAGGATTTTATAAGACCAAACGAATCATAATAGGTGTATCATTCTATGTATTATTTAAAAAATAGGCCTGTATAGGTCTCTTATGTGGGGGAGTAAATAATTATGTCTAATGTTGTCATTGTAGGTGCTCAATGGGGCGATGAAGGAAAAGGGAAGGTCGTTGACCTTTTGAGCAGTTATGCAAAAATTGTTGTTAGGTTCCAAGGCGGAAATAATGCCGGCCATACATTGGTAGTAAATGGAGTGCAATCTATATTACATCTGATCCCCTCTGGGATTTTATATAAAGACACAAGGTGTCTTATAGGAAATGGAGTTGTAGTCGACCCTGAAATCTTATTAGAAGAGATTAAAGACCTCTCGAGCAAAAAAATAGATGTAACCCCTGAACGATTAGGGTTAAGCGAAAGGGCTCATTTAATAATGCCTTATCACAAGGCTATCGATATGGCTAGAGAAAAGGCAAAGGGAGTGTCTCAGATCGGAACCACTGGAAGGGGTATAGGGCCATGTTACGAAGACAAGATATCAAGGATCGGAATAAGGGTTATTGATTTAACTGAACCAAACGTATTAGAGGAAAAAATTGAAGAAAATTTAAGAGAAAAAAATTTTTACCTGACCAATTTTTTTGGTGAAGAACCCCTCAAGGCCGACCCTATTATAGAAAGATATGTGGCCATGGCCAAAGAGCTCGAGCCTTATATCCTTGATGTTTCTATGGAGGTTGATGGCGCGATCAGAAGAGGCGAAAATATTCTTTTTGAGGGTGCTCAAGGGACTCATTTAGACATTGACCATGGAACATATCCATTTGTTACTTCCTCTAATCCTGTTGCAGCAACAGCTTGCACCGGAACAGGAATCGGACCTAAGAGCCTAAACAGTATTGTAGGAATTGTTAAGGCATATACAACACGTGTTGGGAAGGGGCCCTTCGTATGCGAGCTTACAGATGAATGCGGTGATTTCTTGCAGGGCAGGGGTAAAGAATTTGGTGCTACTACAGGCAGAAAAAGAAGATGCGGGTGGCTGGACTTGCCCCTCGTTAAATATTCCTCCAGGGTAAATGGAATAACCAGTATAGCCATTACCAAACTTGATGTTTTAACAGGGCTCAACCCTCTAAAAATTTGTATTGCATATGAAAACCAGGGAAAAACAATGGAAAACGTGCCTGCTAAATTGTCCACGCTTAGCAGCTGTACCCCTATCTATGAACAGATTGATGGATGGAATGAGGATATATCTGAGGCAAGAACATTTGATGAGCTACCAAAAAATACCCGGGCCTATGTAAAGAGAATCGAGGAATTTCTGCATATACCAGTTTGTATTATATCTGTGGGGCCAGAAAGGGATCAAACTATCACGTCAAATAATCCTTTCAATGGAGATATTTCTTAAATGATATGTTTTTTCACCATTTTCATATCCGATTCGGCATTGTTATTATGATGCAAGGCTCAAAAAAAATGGATTAAAATAAAATACAAGGAAATTTACAGAAAAAATTCATCTAACCCTGTAATGGTTTAAATAAGAATTTATTTTTATAGCTTGCAGTTCCATCCGTGATAGTTCATAAAATATTACGTCTCCGTTAATATCTTTTTTATTATCTTCGATAAA
>JAGYMO010000375.1 GCA_018400255.1 Deltaproteobacteria bacterium | reverse complement strand
TCGCTGAGGTTTTTCAACCCTCGTGACGATGCCTGCTGCATAATCTGGGTTAAAAAGTTTAGAGAAATTTTAACTTATATTTTTGATCAATAAGAAAAATTAAAATATGCCTGTTTATGAATACTTAGGGCTAAATCCCTCTGGAAAGACCTTGAAAGGTATTATTGACGCGGACAATGCAGCAGTTGCGCGGCAAAAGCTTAGGGGAGATGGGATATTTCCTGTTGACGTAAAAGAGACTACCTCTAAGGTTAAAGGGATACAAAACGATTCCGCCTCTTTTTTTAGGCGGGTACGGCCAAAGGACGTATATGCATTTACTCGCCAGCTATCTACATTGTTGGGTGCAGGTGTTCCTTTAGTAGCGTCTCTCGATGCGCTTCTATCTCAGAGTTCAAATCAGATACTAAAAAAAATTATTGCTCAGGTTAAAGAGTCTGTTAATCAAGGAAATAGCCTTGCTTCTGCTCTATCTCAACACCCTAAAACATTCTCAAATCTTTATGTTAACATGGTGCATTCCGGAGAGTCCTCTGGTTCTCTCGATGTTGTATTAGAAAGATTGGCGGAATTTGGAGAGAATCAGCAGGCCTTAAGAGGAAGGTTCAAGGCCGCACTTGCGTACCCATTATTTATGTCCTTAATTGGAATACTTGTGCTTTTCTTTCTTATAACCTTTATTGTGCCAAATATTACTAAAGTTTTTGTGGAAATGCATCATACCCTGCCCCTGCCAACGTTGATACTTATAAATGTAAGTAATTTTATGTTGTCTTTTTGGTGGGTGTTTGTTTTGATTCTAATTGGGTTAATTGTGATTGTAAAACGGGCCATTAAAAGGCCAAAATTCCATTATATATGGGACAAGATTAAACTGCGCCTTCCTGTTTTCGGCACTATAAACCAGAAGATTGCCCTTGCTCAATTCGCGAGGGCCCTTGGCAGCCTTATACAGAGTGGGGTTCCCCTTTTATCTTCCATGCAGATAGTTAGAAATATAGTAAATAATGCCCTTATTGCAGGTGTGATTGATAATGCCATTGAAGAGATTAGGGAAGGGAAAAGCCTTGCCGGCACACTTTCTAAAAGCCCTTGGTTTTCCTCAATGGCCGTGCAGATGATATCGATAGGAGAACAAAGCGGGCAATTAGAGGGTATGCTGAATAAGATAGCTGATAATAACGAACGGGAGGTGGAATCCAGTATAATAGCATTGACTTCAATGCTTGAGCCCATTATGATTTTGGCAATGGGAGTAGTCGTTGGCTTTGTTGTTATCTCTATTTTACTTCCTATATTTGAGATGAATCAGATGATTCGATAGAGTATTTTTTTGGAGGTGTTATGGAAAAAAAGAGGCATTATATCAGAAACGGTTTTACCTTGATAGAATTAATGGTAGTTATAGTAATATTAGGCATACTGGCCGGACTGATTGTTCCCAGAATAATGGGCAGACCCGAGGAAGCCCGTCGTATGAAGGCGAGGGTTCAATTGGAGAGCATTGAGACTGCCCTTAAATTATACAAGTTAGACAATGGCTCCTATCCTACAACAGAGCAGGGTTTGCAGGCCCTTGTCGAACCTCCTGCATCGGGAAGGCTTGCAAAGGCTTGGAGGGAGGGAGGATACTTGGAAAAAGGCAAGGTTCCATTAGATCCATGGGACAATGAATACGTGTATCTTTGTCCCGGCATACATGGTGATTTTGACCTTATGTCATATGGTTTTGACGGTGAGCCTGGGGGTGAGGGAAACGATAAGGATATTAACAACTGGGAAACGGAGTAATCTCTCATAAAGTGAAGCAGCGGGGCTATACCTTAATAGAGCTTACCTTGGTCATAATGCTGGTTGGTTTGATGATGGGATTAAGCGTGCCTAAGATTAGATCTCTTCTTATTACCGACAATCTGAAGTCTTCGACACTCAGGATTATAGGTCTTATAAATGAATTGAGAAGTGACGCAGTCAGGGAAAACAGGGTGTACTTTCTCCATGTGAATATGGGTTCAAATTTGATCTGGGTTGGGTTTGAAGGAATGAGCCAAGAAGAGAGTGAGCTTGCTCGCAAAAACGCTTTTCAGCTTTCACAGGATGTCAACATTGTTGATGTATGGCGTATGGATAAGGGCAAGGAAGTAGACGGTGAGGCAATTGTGAGAATTTCATGCAAAGGTTATTTAGAATATTCGATTATCCATCTAGAGGACGATGATGGGAGGGAATTTAGCATTGTTTTGCAGCCCTTTCTCGGAAACATAAAAAGCTATGACAGATATGTTGAAAATGAGGACATATAAATGTTATGGCATGCCAAAAACAATGGATTTACCCTGCTTGAGGTTATGGTTTCAATAGCCATTCTCTCCATTGCGCTTGTGGCTGTTTATGGATCACAATCTCAAAGTGTTTCTTTAGCCTCTGAGGCAAAGCTAAAAACAACAGCCCCATTACTAGCGCAGGCAAAAATAGCTGAGATAGAAGAGGAAGATGCTCGGAATTTAACATCTAGCTCAGGTGATTTTGGGGAAGATTTTCCCGATTATAGATGGGAGCTCACTGTTAGTGATGTCCCGTTTTTTGGGGAACAGGAGGCCCTAAAGCACCTTAGGCAGGTAGACTTAGTAATTCATTATATAGAATGGGAAAAACATGTCTATCAACTGAGGTTATTCCGTTTTGTACCAAAAATTAAAAATTAACATAGAGATTCAAAAACTAGTTGTTGAATCCAGCGGCTTGCCCGAGGTTTTTAATGAAGAAGGAATTTATACGTAAGACATTAGTATGATTATACAGAAATCTTCATTTTTCGGTTTTAAATCATATGCCCCATTTCAGACAGTGTGAAGCTCAATTTAAATATGAATAATTGTTTGTCTAAACGTTCATCTTTACCTCCAAGCCCGCAATATTTTTTAGCACAGGATATGACTTAAACCTCGTAAGATAGGTTTCTTGGGAAGTTTTCGAGGGTAATTATGGCTTGTATATTACAATAAGACATTTTTTATTCCGCCACATTTCACCAGTTCTAAAATTTATGGTAAATTATAAATATACAATCAAGCCTGTAAAATTGGAGCATAAGGCAGGTTTTACTCTGGTTGAGATATTGATTGCCATTTTTATCTTTGCGTTGGTTATAAGTACTATATATGCCTCGTACACCGGAACCTTCAGGATAGTAGGCCAGGCCGAGTCCCAGTCTGAAATTTATCATATGGCCAGAGTTACATTAGAAAGAATCATTGAAGACTTAGAATCTATTTATGTTAGCGATAATACCAACCCTCAAGAGGCAAAGGAAAATATTTACGATTATAATCTATTTATAGGCGAAAATAGGAATATAGAGGGCAGGCCTGCTGATACGCTCAGCTTTATTTCTATGGCGAATGTAGACTTGGGAGGCCAGGGAAAGCATTATGGTGTAGCTAAGCTCTCGTATTATGCTGAAAAAGACACTGAGGATGATAGCCTTATGCTTTATCGCTCAGAAAGGCCTATATTCGAAAGAGAAGCGGGTTTTACAGAGGAAAACAAGGGACTCATCCTTTGCGAGAAATTAGTATCCATAGATTTTACCTATTATTCAGGAAAAGATGAAGAAATTGAGGAGTGGGATTCTACATCAGGTGCCCTAAGGGGTAAAATGCCAAGCAGGGTATCTATCACCTTAGAATTTTTAAATAGTGCCAACCCTGAGGCCCCTATTAAGTTTTTTAGCAGTGTTTCAGTCCCGTTAGGAAAAGGTTGAGATGAGGAGTTTTATTAGAAAAAATGAGGGAGTGGCGCTAATCCTCACGATTCTGATAATAAGCATTGTTGTCTCTGTTACACTCCAATTTAATAAATCAATGTGGTCCAATCTGCATGCCGCATCCAATATGGCGGATGCTGTTAAATTAAGGTGTATAGCCAGGTCTGGGTTTAATGGGGGACTTGCAGCGCTTTATGAAGATGGCCTTTCAGATAATACTGATACGCTCCATGAAATTTGGGCTGTTACGGGTTTTCTTACTAATAGTGAGTCTTCTGTTTTTGAGGAGGGTGGATTTCATGTTGATATTTCAGACCTTTCAGGTAGAATTCAGATAAACCAACTTGTTGATAAAGAGGGAAATTATAATGATACCCAAAAATTGGTCTTTTCTCGGTTTTTAAGTCTGCCGGAATTTGGACTCGAAATAGAGGACATAGAAAATATTATGGATGCTATTAAGGATTGGATTGACAGTGATGGTGAAACTACCAGATTTGGCGCGGAAGACAGTTATTATCAATCACTTGAAAGATCCTATCCATGTAAAAATGGTCCCCTTGAGTTTTTAGAGGAATTGCTTTTGGTCAGGGGTATCACAAGGGAATTGTTTTATGGCTCGGCTGAAAGGCCCGGCATATCTTCTTTCATAAGCATTTATGGAGATGGTAAAATAAATATAAATACAGCTAGTAGCATGGTAATACGGTCTCTTTCAGATGAGATTGATGAGGATAGGGTTGAAGAAATAATTGCTTATAGGGGTGATGAAAAAAATGACCTATCAGATAAAACATGGTATAAAATGGTACCAGGAATGGCTGGTGTTACTATGCCGGATAGTATAATAACTACGTCAAGCAATTATTTTAATATTGTATCCGAAGGCTTTAAGGGAAAAATGAAAAAGAGGATCTATTCAGCAGTGATGAGGCAACAGAGAAGCATAAAAATCTTATCCTGGAAGGTTGAATAGGGTTAGGCTTTTTTCTAATATATTCAGTAACCATTTAAGCTTTTTCTAGTTTTTTCAATGAATTCCCAGAGTAATATTTGGTGCCTTTAACATATTATTTATTTTTTCTATTCCCTCCTGTTTTTGAACGCAGTGATTATGACCTTGCAATGGAGTCCTATATTATATAGCGCTAAAAACGATTGGACGTTCTTTTATAGCTTGTGAAATTGCATTAGCGCATGACCTTTGATAGGTAATAGCTAAAGGAGATTGCCCGGTGAAAAGATATATTATCAATTAAATAGATATTAATTATGCCAGGAAAGATTATAGGTATAGACATAGATAGTCATTCGGTTACCGCAGTGACTGCGGAGGGTGGACTAAGGGGCATTTCTGTAAAAGGATGTTCGAGTATCTCTATTAATGGAGATGACGACCTGGGCACTGCGCTGAGGCGATTGAGTGAAGATATTGAGCTTAAGGCAGACACATATATTACTACAATACCCTGTGAGCGTGTATCCTTTAGAAACCTTAAGATTCCATTTAAGGCTGTTAAAAAGATTAAACAGACCCTTAACTTTGCCGTAGAAAACATGATTCCCTTTCCAGTTGAAGATGTACTCGTAGACTTTACTATACCTTATCAGGGCGATAACAGTGAAATTCTTGCTGCTTTAGTTAGCAGAAGCTACATATCAGAGTATCTTGCAGAATTAAAGCAAGACGCCGGCATAGACCCGGAAATTCTGGACATCAGGGTTGTACCGATTGCGTCACTACTTTTAAGGAGGGAAGGGATTCCAGATAATGGACTCATATTAGAATTAGG
The DNA here is from genome assembly GCA_018400255.1 of Deltaproteobacteria bacterium. Classification (GTDB taxonomy): domain Bacteria; phylum Desulfobacterota; class DSM-4660; order Desulfatiglandales; family B25-G16; genus M55B121. Next base: position 17,149 of record JAGYMO010000375.1, on the reverse strand, counting down.
CAGCAAAAACGGTACCATGATTCTTTATATGAACAGACGCATAACTTTGATCAGGCAACTTTATTTAAGTGGTGTTCTCGACAGAAGTGATAAATCCCCACATAAGAATAATTATAGTGCCAAGGATGAGAATATCGATCCCATCATTGAGGCCCTTTGCTTAAATATAAAAAACACACTTCATTCATTTGAAAACGAGTGCAATAGAAAAGTCAATCCAGAAAGGATTTTTGTTACAGGCCAAGGATCAAATTATCCGGATATGGAGATTCTTATAGAGAAATGTATCTCTATGCCTGTTGAAAGGATAGATATTGCTAAAGACATGAAGGTGACTATGAGTGATAATGCAGCTCTCTCATGGGACCCGACAATAATGAACGGCGCGCTTGCCCTTGTCTATAGGGATAGTAAGAGAGGGCAGGGCTTTAACTACAGAAAAGACGAGTTCGAGGTCCAGAAGGGCTATTTTAGGTCAAAGAAGATATTTCAAAAGGCGGCAATCTTTCTGGTAGTGATACTATCGCTTCTCGCAGCGGATTTCGGTGTGGATTATTACACACAGAAGAAACGTTATATAGAGTTAGACCACAGGCTAAAAGAGCTTTTCAGAAAAGAGTTCCCGGGTGTAAAAACTATAGTGGATCCTGTTCATCAGATTAAGGCGAAGATAAATGAATTAAAAAAATCTTCTATTTCTTTACCTGACATAAGTGACAAAAGAAAGGTTCTTGATTTATTAAGGGATATCTCCGTTACGATACCCGAATCTCTTAACCTAAGGGTGACGAGGATGTTGATAGATCCGGAGACGGTGCAGATAAAAGGTGAGACTGATACGTTTAACACCGTGGATATCATTAAAAAAGGTCTTGAAAATTCGGAATATTTCAGCTCTGTTAACATAAGTTCCGCAAATCTTGATCGCTCCGAGAAGGTTGTAAAATTTGAATTGAAATTGCAAAGGGTTAGATAACAGTCCAATCATGATATCTTGGTATAGGAAATGAAACTGGCAAGACGTGAAAGATTTTTTGTGGTAGCGGCACTATTATTTATAGTCGTTTTTTTTCTTTTTCAATTCTTAATATTCCCATTTTTTACAGCAAAAGGCAGGATAGAAAAAGGCGTGCAGGCAAAGACAGATGCATTAAAAGAGATGAGAGTCCTCATTTCCGAGTTTGAGAGATACAAAAACGGGAGTCAAGGAATAAAAGAAGCCTTAGAGAAAAGAAAAAAAGGGTTTACCCTGTTTTCTTTTCTTGAGAAGGCAGCTGGCGATGCTGACGTAAAGGAGCATATAAAATATATGAAGCCTTCTACCTCTGCTGGGCCTGAACCATACAAAGAGTCACTGGTAGAGATTAAATTAGAGCTTGTTACCCTGAAACAACTTATCGCTTATCTTTACAGGATTGAGTCTACAGAAAATGTTGTAATTGTAAAACGATTTTCAGCTAATGAGAATAAGAAAAAGGACGGCTACCTGGATGCTATTTTACAGGTATTAACCTTTGAGTAGGCACGGTAGTTTCTGCGAATTATGATAAATTTTTTTTTAAAAAATAAACGATGGTTTTTGTATGTACTATATGGCGTAGCATTAACGGCCTTTTTATTGTATTTTTGTTTTCCTTCTGATGCACTCAATGAATATGTACAGTCAAGGGCCAATAATTTAAATACATCTCTTTATTTTTCCGTTGAAAGGGCAAAACCGTGGCTACCTATTGGTTTAAGATTATGGAGAACCGAGGTTTTCACCAAAAATCGACCCAGGGTAAAACTTTTTAAGGCCGATTCTACAATTATAAGGCCTGATCTGTGGTCTTTTTTAAGGGGTGAGGGAAGATATAGGTTTAAATCTCTCGCTTATGGGGGTGATATAAAGGGTTTTGTGTTTATAGAAGAAAATGGTGTCTCTGAAAATTTTGATACGAGAATCGAATTTGAGAACATTAAGGTTGGTGCGCACAAATACCTGAAGGAATTGTTAGGAAGGCAAATAGATGGGATCTTGGGTGGATATGTTGATTATAAAGGATCAGATAAAGGCATTATGGATGGTGCTGGTGAGGCAAGCCTTCAATTATCAGAGGGTCGCTTAGAGCTGGCCTTGCCTTTTTTATCAATGGAATCAGTTGACTTCGATAATGTTATTATAGATATGTATTTAAAGGATCGCAGGGTAGATTTTAAAAGATTTGAATTAAAGGGCGCCCTTTTTACCGGTACTATAAGCGGATACTTGAGGTTAAATGATAATTTGCTGAGGAGCGCTATTGACCTCAAGGGGACGATTGAGCTATTCTCAGAATTTTTTAAAAATAATACTGGGCTGGAGGTTATGGGTCTTTTGAGAAGCAGGATGAATAAGGGAAAGATTTCATTTGCTGTCTATGGAACTATTGAGGCCCCGAAATATAAAATTATATGATGTACTAAGAGCATGTCTAAGTATTTTAAAGTCTTATTTAATATCCTTGCACTGTCTGTATGTATATTTATTGGCGTAGATGTATTTTATAAAGTCTTGTTTGCCAATGTAAAACCGATCGAAATAGGCAATGGTGAGATTTTACCTAAATCAAGCCTGAAGAAAAATAAGACTTTCTCCTTAAATTATTATAAGGACGTTTTAGACAGGAATATTTTCAAATCTACTGAAACAGAGGGTAAAGCGGAAAAGGCAGAAGAAGAAGTAGCAGTAGACATAAAAGCCCTTGATCATACCTCATTAAAGGTATCCCTTCTAGGGACAGTGGTAGGTGAGGAGAAAAATACCTTTGCAGTTATTAAGGAAGATAATAAAAAGGAGCAAGAGCTTTACAGGGAGGGAGACACTATTCAGGGTGCTTTAATAAAGGATATTTTTAGGGGAAAAGTTGTGCTTGGAGTAGGGGATCATGATGAGATTTTGACAATAGAGGAAGATAGGCCATCAGGGACGGAAAGGCGGGCCTCAAAAGCTCAAGCACCTAGTGTTGGAAGGGAAGATACTGTAATAGTTAGCAAGGCCGATGTGCAGGACTCATTCAAAAACGTACATGAATTATTGTCACAGGTCAGGGTAAGGCCGTATTTTAGGGATGGACGACCGGACGGTCTAGCAATCTCAAATATTAGGGCAGGTTCCTTTTTTGCAAAGCTGGGGTTAAGAAATGGTGATGTGGTGCAGGGTGTTGATGGAAGAAGTATAAAGAGTCCTGATGATGTACTGGGCATATATACAAAGCTAAAATCAGCGTCCCAATTAGAATTACAATTAAGGAGACATGGTAAATCGAAAAAAATAAACTACGAATTTAGGTAGAAGCCTTATGTATACATCCTATTTTGGCCTTAAGGAGAATCCCTTTAATCTGACGCCAGATCCCAGATATCTTTTTCTAAGCAACCATCACAAAGAGGCCCTTGACCACTTGCTTTATGGAATAACCCAGCGAAAGGGCTTCATTGTAATTACTGGGGGTATAGGTACAGGCAAGACTACTCTATGCAGGGTTTTGCTTAATAAATTAGATAATACTACGAAAAGTGCGTTAATACTTAATTCATTCTTGTCAGACACAGAATTATTGGCAGCTATAAACCAGGAATTCGCCATAGACTCTGTTAGTTCGTCAGCTTCTAGAAAGGAGTGCAGCGATAGCCTTAATGAATTTCTCCTTGAAAATTTTAGCTCGGGAGGAAATGCGGTTCTTTTAATAGATGAGGCTCAAAATCTATCCCACAAAGTCCTTGAACAGATAAGAATGCTTTCAAACTTAGAAACTGAGAGGGAGAAGCTCCTTCAGATTGTTTTTGTGGGGCAACCGGAATTGAATGAGGTTCTTGCAGCTCCTGCCTTAAGGCAACTCAGTGAACGGATTATGGTCCGCTATGAGTTAAGGCCGCTTGATCAAAAGGATGTTCAAGGCTATATAGAGCATAGATTGGCAATGGGGGGAGCGCAAGGAAGGGTTCGTTTTACGAATGGTTCAATTAAGGCCGTTTATGAATACTCACGCGGAAATCCAAGAAGAATAAATGCTGTTTGTGATCGATCGTTGCTTGTGGCCTATGCGAGGGACGAATTTGCTGTATGCAAGAAAACAGTTTTAAAGGCTATCGATGATATCAAAGGAAGCGTAGTACCAGATTATCAGAGCTTTAATTGGCGAAGGAAAAAGATTTTATCCCTGTCAGTGCTCATTGCGATTTTTATCGTCTTATTAGGGTTTTTTCTATGGATATACAGGGATAGGGCCTCTATATTTTTTAATTATCAGGAAATAGCAGCTAAAACCTCAAAAAACATCAAGACTGCATCCGTATTTTTGGATGAGCAAACAGGTTTCCTGTCTCTCTTTAGGCTATTCAAGGAAAAGAAGGCGGTGCATAATGGTTTAAATGATACCACTGAGGTGGCAATCTTCTCATATTATACGGGACGGGAAAACCTTAGTATTTTTAAGAAACCTTTTATGGTTCTTTCAAGGATGTCTCCTGACCGAGATTATTTCATGAACGATAAGGAATATAACACTACTTCGTCTCCATTGTATTTAGTAATCCGTTCACTGAGGGATAATCGCATAGTGTTGGTTGATGAGAAGGGGGAAGACAGAGAAGTTGAAGCGGAATTCCTAAAGGATAACTGGGGCGGGAAGGTATCCTGGATTTATCCCTATGACAGTAGCAGCGTGGATTTGCTAAGAGGGGTTAGCGGGCAGGAGGTGATGGATCTACAAAAGACCTTGAAGGGTGCAGGCTACCTTGTAGATGCAACCGGAATTTATGATGAGCTAACCTTTCGTGCAGTAATGAAATTACAAAAGTCTGTTGGTTTGGTTCCAGATGGTATCGTTGGTTCGAGGACAAAGGCCTTACTTTACCAGATACGGGATTAGCCATGAGTTATATTAATGAAGCCCTGAGGAAGGCGCAAAGGGAGAGAGATGCCGCAGACTATAAAGCGAGGGGAATCTTATCGGAAAGAGGAAAAAAATCGGATTTTACCTTAATAAGGTGGCTATTTATTAGCCTTGCCTTAGTAATTTTGCTTGCCCTTGTCCTTTATTCATGGTTGGATTTCAAGGGTAAGAACCCACAGCCTGTATCCAAAATAAGTGGATTTCCATCCGCCTCTGATATAGAATCCATGAAGAGCGCTAATGATTTTTATGGCAAGGCACGATTTTTCCATAAAAATGGCAACCTGACCGATGCAAAGCTTTATTATCAGAAGACCTTGATGCTTGATCCAGAGTATGTTTCTGCATTGAATAATTTAGGTGTTATATATATGCAGGAGGGTAATTATCTAGCAGGGGAAAAAAGCCTCAAAGAGGCCATACGGCTAAAACCCGCATATGCTGATTCATATTATAATCTGGCATGCCTTTATGCCCTTAAGGGAAACGAAATTAAGGGACTTGACTATCTAAAAAAGGCGGCCTCTTTAAACAGATCTGTGATAGAGTGGGCAAAAAAGGACAAGGATTTAGAAAAATTAAGGAAACTGTCAGGCTTTAACGAGATCATTAAGGATGATCAATTGGTTACGCCGGCTGGTATTGTTGAAAAATAAAAGGTTATTTACCGGCTTACAATGCAACGTTGTTATTGATACTAAATGATGGTAGGAATTTTATAAAATTAGGAATTAAGGCCTATGAAATTTTGCACTAATATAACTATAAAAGCTATTTTAACTTTCTGGATATGTCTTTTTCTGATAACAGGTAATTCGGTTGTTAATGGTGCAAGGCTTTCCGGGGATGAAGGTGTAACAACTGCCTCTCCAAAGGAAGACACAGAAGACCAACAGTGGAAAACTGGGCTTTCCGGGGATGAAGGTGCAACAAATCCCCCTGCACAAGGGAGTAAAACGAGGGAATTGACTGTAAGGCCTGAAAAGGCTAAAACGAAGGCTCAGGGGCAGAAAAAGGTAAAACAGGAAGAGAAGGTAGCCGAAAAGCTCGTTGAAAATGAGAAAGAGGGTCCACGTACAGGTAAAGGTTATGTTACTATCGATTTTGATAATGTAGATATTATTTTATTTATTAAGTTTATTAGCGAATTAACAGGAAAGAATTTTGTAGTTGATAAGGCGGTTAGGGGCAATGTAACTATTATTTCTCCATCAAAGATATCAGTTGAGGAGGCATATAAAGTATTTGAGTCAGTCCTGGAGGTCCATGGATACACTACTGTTCCTTCAGGGGAGATAATAAAGATTGTCCCAGCCCTTCACGCTCGCTCGAAGAGTATCGAGACAAGAATTCGGGAGGGATCTATTACGCCTGAGGACAAGGTTGTTACACAGCTTATTCCTTTGAATTACGCCAGCCCTGACGATCTAAAGAAAATTTTTGCTCCCCTTATATCAAAGACCAGCATTATTGTATCCTATTTGCCTACCCGTATGTTGATCGTTACTGATGTGCTTTCAAATATCAAGCGTATTGTCAGGATTATAAAAGAGATTGACGTCAAGGGCCTTGGCGAGGAAATATCGGTTATACCTCTTATTCATGCAACTGCAACAGATTTGGCAAAATCTTTGACAGCCATATTTACAAAGACAACGGCCAGGATTAAGACCGGTGTGCCTTCTGGCACGGCCTCTGCAAGCAGGATTGTAGCTGATGAGAGGACGAACTGCCTTATAATACTTGCCACGGAGGATGATACTGAGAGAATTAAAGAGATGATAAAACTGTTGGACAGGGAGATACCCAGGGGAGAGGGAGATATACATGTATATTATCTAAAGAATGCGAATGCCGAAGAGCTCTCAACGGTATTAATGGCAATTCCATCAAAAGAGTCAAAGGAGGCAAAAAAGGGCACAATGCCGGTGATATCCAAGGATGTTCAAATCGTAGCAGACAAGGCAACTAATTCCCTGATAATTAAGGCTAAAAAACAGGACTACCTTGCCATTGAGGATATTATAAAAAAACTTGATATACCAAGAACCATGGTATACATCGAGGCCCTGATTATGGAAGTCAATATAGATAAGGAGTTTAGGCTTGGGGTGGAATGGCTTGGGATGGAGGATTTTGACTATCAGGGAAGGAAGGGAGGGTTTTTTAGCGGCTCAGGGGGATCCGGTGATTATTCCAATATAAGAGGATTAACACCTACAACAAGCTCTGTGCCCTCTTTGCCATCAGGTTTCTCTATGGGTGTAGTAGGTGAGGCTATTCAGATAGGAGATATTATTTTTCCAAACCTGGGTGCAGTCCTTCAGGCGTACCAAAAGGATGCTGACGTACATATATTATCGACGCCGCAGATCCTGACAACGGACAACGAAGACGCTGTAATAACCGTTGGTGAGAATGTACCGTATCTCACAAAGGAGGCTACTGGCGAACAGACATACCAGACCTATGAATACAAGGATGTTGGAGTGACCCTAAAAATTACCCCGCAGATTAATCAGGAACGATTTGTACGGTTGAAGATATTTCAAGAGGTGATAAAATTAAAGAAGGGGGCTGAAGAGTACAGACCAACCACATTGAAACGTTCTGCAGAAACCACCGTTATTGTAAAGGATGAAAATACCGTCGTCATTGGAGGCATTATTGGCGAGGAAATCGAGATGGGGAATTACAAGGTTCCATGCCTTGGTGATATCCCTGCATTGAGATGGATGTTCAAATCCGTGAGCAATACCCGAAATAAAACAAACCTTTTTATTTTCCTCACACCCCATATAGTTGAGAATTCCAGTGAGGCCGCAGATATTTATAAAGATAAAAAAGGGGAAATGGATAAAATTGAGGAAGGTATAATCAAATTGTATGAAAAGCCAGCGAGAAAGGGCGAGGAATAACTTTCCATAAAGGAAATCACGTAATGAAGCATAGGTTACTGGGGGAGATATTGAAAGAGGGTGGTCTTCTTTCAGAAGAAAGGCTTGCTGAGGCCTTAGAGGTTCAGAGGGAGAAAGGCGGGAAGATAGGTGAAATACTGCTTCAGAAGGGAGCAATCAGGGAGGAAGATCTCCTGAAGGCCCTTGGAGAACAGTATGGTCTTGCACTATTACCTGGCATATCCTTGGACGGGCTGGATACGGATTTTACCCATCATATTCCAATTCAGTTTCTTAAAAAATACAAGATGGTGCCGGTTATTTCCAATGAGGATGGATATGTCGCCGTTAACGATCCTATGTTATTTCAACCGCTTGATGATATTCGGATGATTTTGGACAGGGCTGACATTAAAACCGCCCTTGCTCCCCAGTCCTCTATATTGTCGGCTATCAATTTTGCCTATGATATAAGCAGTGACTCCGCGGAACAGGTAATCCAGGATATGCACGAGGAGGACAGCGAGAAGATTATTTCTGCAGTAGAGGAAACTGGAGATCTGCTGGATAATACAAGCGATGCTCCTATTATAAAGCTGGTAAATTTAATGTTATCCCAGGCGGTAAAGGCTAAGGCAAGCGATATTCACATCGAACCCTATCAGAAAAAACTAAAGATCAGGCACAGGGTGGATGGTGTTCTCTATGACATGCTTTCCCCGCCCAAGCATATTCAGGCAACATTGGTATCCAGGGTAAAGATTATGGCTAGGCTGAATATCGCGGAAAAAAGGCTTCCCCAGGATGGAAGGATTGAGATCAGGATAGGAGACAAAAATGTTGATATCCGCGTCTCTACAATCCCTACCGCGTTTGGTGAAAGAATTGTCCTAAGACTGCTGGATAAAACAAATGTTTTGCTTAGGCTTACAGATCTTGGTATGCCGGAGGAAAAATTACATACATTCGATAAGCTTATTAGATCTGCCCACGGGATTATCTTGGTTACAGGCCCTACAGGAAGCGGTAAGACAACAACCCTTTATGCCGCATTAAACACCATCAATAACCCGGATATAAATATTATTACCATTGAGGATCCTGTAGAATATCAAATGGAAGGCATCGGGCAAATTCAGGTTAACCCCAAGATTAATCTTACCTTTGCCAATGGCCTTCGCTCCATAGTGCGGCAGGATCCAGATGTAATACTTGTAGGTGAGATCAGGGACCGTGAAACTGCTGAGATTGCCATTCAGGCAGCCTTGACCGGGCATCTTGTATTTTCCACCTTACACACAAATGATTCAGCCAGCGCGATAACACGGCTTATTGACATGGGAATAGAGCCTTTTCTTATATCTTCATCAGTTATTGCCATATTGGCCCAGAGGCTTGTAAGAACAGTTTGTAGTGATTGCAGGGAGGCATATGTTCCCGATGAAGAAATACTTAATAATATAGGTCTTTCCCCTGAAATAGTTAAAGGTAAAGAGATATACAGGGCAAAAGGTTGTCAGCATTGCCTTAATACGGGCTACAAGGGGAGAAGTGGAATTTTTGAATTTATGATTTTGGATGATTTTATGAGTGATTTGATATTGAAAAATGCTGATTCTAATAGCATTGAGCACATGGCAGTTCAAAGGGGAATGGCTACCCTTCGAGAGGATGGAGCCATGAAGGTTTTAAAGGGATTAACTACCGTTGAGGAAGTACTAAGGGTGACACAAAGATAAAAATTATGAACATAAAATTTATTTCCTGGCTGTTCAACTGAGGTTTATATATTTTATCCTGATTAAAGGTGCCGGCCTTGATTTGCCCCGGCGTTTACGTATTTAGACTGAGTCTTCAGGGTTAGACATTATTATATTTTTTTCAGCATTTATTTTTGAGGGCTTAATTCATTAGCATCTTGAATCTTCAAAACATTGTGGTTAAGAAAGGACGCCTTTAGCTTTTTATACCGTAGCAATGAGCTTTGAATTTTATGAAAAAGGTTAAAACATCATGCCGTGTGAGGATGGCACTGCTTTCTTTGATCGCGCTCTTTATAACCATTTTATATTCCCATCTATACGCCTCTGCTGAGATTGTGATTGATGAAGAGGCACAATTCCAATTTGCAGAACATTGTTTCAATAAAGGTTATTATGGGAGGGCAATTGTTGAATACGAAAGATTTATTTATTTTTTCCCTTTTTCAGAAAAGAATGAGGTTGCAAGATATAAAATGGGCCTTTCCTATAGCCAGAACAATCAATACGATAATGCGATTAACACCTTTAATTCCATTATAGAGGATTGTAGTGATACAGAGTATTCCTTTAAATCGTATATAGAAATTAGCAGGGTGTATCTTTTAAAGAAGGCCTACTCTATATCTTTAACTACTTTAAATAATCTTATTACGATTGCGTCGGATCAGGCAATCCTGGATCAGGCATATTATGAAAAGGCGTGGATTTATATGGAGATGGGTTTATGGGAAAAGGCTATAGAGTGTCTGAAAAAGGTATCCCCCGAGAATGAGGATACCTATAATATAAAGGAAACGTTAAAAGGGTTGGCTAAAAAGGATGGGATTAAAACAAAAGATCCTGAACTAGCTGGTTTTCTTAGTGTCTTACCTGGAGCAGGTCACCTTTATTGTGAAAGACCGAGGGATGCATTAATATCCTTTATCTTAAATGGGGCGATGATTTTTGCCGCCTATGAGGCCTTTGATAATGATCTTTACGGGGTAGGCGGCATTATCAGTTTTCTAGAGCTTGGTTTTTATTCAGGCAACATATATAGTGCAATAAGCAGTGCTCATAAATATAATCACGATGAAAAACTACGGTTTTTAGAACATCTAAAAAAAGGGAAGAGGGTGGGCATATCTATGGATAGTGTGGAAAAAAATGGGTCGGTATTCATCTTGTGCCAGATACCCTTTTAACGAGAGTATCGATACAGCAAATAATCTTCAATACATGGCATGTTTATATATAACAATAACTTTTTAAAGACCTTGCGGAACCCATATCTATATGTGACTTACTTTTAGATTGTTGAAAAGTTTTGACATCGGCATGATAACTTGTTCATAGATCAGTTTCCTGAGCTATGTTTGTTTGATTGTATATCCTTAAGCTTTCACTATAGTTGACTTTAATTTTTATATGTAGACCAATAGAGTCTGAAGAAATTAATAAAAGGGTATAAAAGGTTGCAAAAGTTTTTTTTATGGCTAACTTTTTATATAAGATTTACCTATTATTGATTAAGGAAATGAAGGTTTGAGTCCTGAGCGATCAATCAATCAGACCAATATATTATATAATTAAATGATGAATGTACGGGGTTTTATAATGGAATCTGAAGATGTAATAAAAAAAGAAGAGGAACAGAAAATTCCTAGCCAAAAGGAACTTGAAAGGGAGTTGAGCGATTATTTATCCAAAAAATACGGTGACAGGATAAAGATTGTATCTCCCTTGTTATACCCCCAGGGAGATCAAGAGAAGACAACTGGGAAGAATAAGAAGAATGATAAAGAGGATGGCCCCTCTTTTAATATGAAGCCCGAGGAGTTAAATTCCTACCTCGATGGATATGTAGTCAAGCAAGATCAGGCAAAGGGGACGTTGTCCACAAAAATTTGTACTCATTTTAACCGCATTAAATCATTAAAAAAAAGATCTAAAAATAAAAATACCTTCTCCGTAGGCATGATTAAGAATAATGTTTTACTGATAGGCCCTACCGGGGTTGGAAAGACATACCTGATTAAATTAATTGCCCAGAAAATAGGTGTTCCATTTATTAAGGGTGATGCAACTAAATTCAGCGAGACCGGGTATGTCGGGGGCGATATTGAAGACCTTGTGAGGGACCTTGTTTATGAGGCAGATGAAGACATTGAACTTGCCGAAAATGGTATTATTTACATTGATGAGATAGATAAGATTGCCTCCAGTCAAAATATTATTGGCCATGATGTATCCAGGACCGGGGTACAGAGGGCCCTTTTGAAGCCTATGGAGGAAACCGATGTGGATCTAAAGGTCCCCCATGACGCGATATCTCAAATACAGGCCATTGAGCATTACCGGAGAACAGGAAAAAGGGAAAAGCAGGTAGTAAATACAAAGAATATACTTTTCATTATGAGTGGATCCTTTGATGGGATTGCAGATATTATTAAGAAACGCATTCAATCGCAGGGAATAGGATTTGAGGCGGATATACATTCCTCCGGAACAGAAGCGGATATAGTTAGAGAGGTCAGGGCCCAGGATCTAATTGAATTTGGATTTGAATCAGAGTTTGTTGGCCGTCTTCCGGTAATTGCTGTACTTGATGAGTTAAAAAAAGAGGATTTTGTTGAAATTTTAACAAATCCAAATAATCCCATTATACTTAGCAAGAAAAGGGATTTTAGGGCATATGATATCGATATCCAGTTTGAAGATAAAAGCCTTGAAAAACTAGCCGAGATAGCATTCCAGGAGAAAACTGGCGCGAGAGGCTTGGTAAGTGCTGTTGAAAGAAGCCTTATGATTTTTGAAAAACGCTTACCATCTACTGGAATAAACACGATTTTGGTAACACCTGAGTTAATTGAAAAACCTGATGAGGAGCTAAAGAGGATAGACTCAAATGCTGGCACAGCGGACCCTGAAATGGAGAAACGCTTTAAAGATGCAGCGTTGCATGAGAAGAAAAGATTGGTAAGGGCCGTGACCCTAAAGAGGGCTGAGTTTGAGGCCCAGTCTGGATTAATATTATATGAAGAGAGACTTAATTTAATTGCCGAACTGGCATTGAAATATATATCTGACATTGATTCTGCTTTTTTAGATTTTGAGGAGATGTTTAGCGAGATACGATTGCAAAGTGAAACACTTTTTTCACAACTTGAAATTGATACAAGCTTTGCGGATAGTGCAATTGATGAGATCTTGAGGCTTTCTATCATGGAAGATAGGGAAATTACTGATATCTGCATTAATTTGGCAAGCGAGTTAGAGTATGGGCTTAAATTAATCAAAGATAGGGTTGGCCAGGATACTTTTACTGTAACAAGAGAAGCGGTAGTAGACCCGGAAAAATACATAGACAGCCTGATTAAAAAATATTATAGCAGATCTCCTGTGACGGTGTGATATGCCTATACTTTTTTTGATTTTGATGGAATAGTACCAAATAATTATATTAGGTGGCCTTTTGTAAAACCATTAATTTTTATGGGTTTGCCAAAGGCCTTTTTTGAGGTTAGATGTTTAAGATTTGCTTACTACCTCATTTACTGTAATTAGATATAAATGCATTCAATTGGGCACGAGCTGCAAGCTTTTTTAGGCAAAGAACCTTTTATTTTTTATGTAAAGAGATGAAGCATTTAAGGGAGGCCAGAAAATGATAGTCAGACCAAGGCGTCTCAGGCAAACCCCAGAGATCAGGAGGATGGTAAGAGAGGCATTTTTACGGGTTGATGATTTTATTTACCCTGTATTTGTAGTAAATGGAAGTAGAAAAAGAGAAATCATTCCTTCAATGCCGGGGATTTATCGGCTGTCAATTGATGAGTTGCTTAAAGAGACAGAAGAATTGAAGTCCCTTGGAATACCAGGGGTGATTCTTTTTGGCCTTCCCGATGTTAAAGATTCAATGGGGAGCGCCGCATATGCAGAGGATGGAATTGTTCAAAGGGCTATATCTGCTGTTAAGGAAAATGTGCCGGGGCTGATTGTTTTAACCGATGTTTGCCTATGCCAGTATACCGATCATGGACATTGCGGGGTTATTAAGGATGGGCGGATAGATAATGACACTACCATTGATATACTTTCTGATGTGGCTCTTTCTCATGCTCGGGCCGGGGCAGATTTTGTTGCTCCCTCAGACATGATGGACGGCAGGGTAGGGGCTATTAGAAATAGGTTGGAAAAAGAGGGGTATAGGGATACTGGCATTATGTCTTATGCCGTAAAGTACAGCTCGGCATTTTACGGTCCCTTCCGAGAGGCTGCGGATTCAGCCCCGCAATTTGGGGACAGGAAAACATACCAGATGGACCCTGCTAACAGCAGGGAGGCCCTTAAAGAGGCGGCTATTGACGTGGAAGAGGGGGCGGATATAGTAATGGTTAAACCGGCATTACCTTATCTGGACATTATTTATCAGGTAAAAGGAAGCACTAATATACCAGTAGCGGCCTATAACGTTAGTGGTGAGTATGCAATGGTTAAGGCAGCTGACCAAAAAGGCTGGATAGAAGGGCAAAACGTAATGATGGAGATGCTTCTGTCCATAAAGAGGGCTGGGGCCGATATTATCCTTACATATTTTGCCAAAGAGGCTGCCCAATTGTTGAACGGGAAAAGGTGAAAGACGTTTTAGATTGAAAGGGGAGGAAGGTCAGGGTCATAAAGATTGAACTTAAAGGGCCTTGATTCCCAACAGTGAAACTATTTAACATTATTTTCTATCCATGAAAAAATACACACTGAAACAAGATAAGGCTGCCGGCAAGGCTTACCCCTTGCATATACTTGCATGGGAAGTTACCCGGTCTTGTAATTTGAACTGTGTTCATTGCAGGGCCTCTTCAAGATATGGTCATTATCCTTTAGAATTAAATAATTCAAAGGCAAGGGAGGTGTTAGACCAAATACGAGAGGTGGGAGAACCCATTGTAATACTTACAGGCGGAGAGCCTTTGCTAAGAGAAGATATATTTGATTTAGCTGATTATGGTACGGAGAAGGGTCTTAGAATGGTTATGGGTACTAATGGGACTTTAATAACCTCGGAAATTGCAAAAAAAATTTTGGAATCAGGCATAAAAAGGGTAAGCGTATCAATTGATGGGGCGAAAAAAGAAACACATGATTCATTCAGACAGGTAGATGGGGCTTTTGATATGGCCATTGCGGGCATATCATACCTTAAAGAACATAATGTTGAGTTTCAAATAAACACCACTATAACAAAACACAATATGGGTGAATTGGAGAAAATTTTGAAACTTTCCATTGATCTTGGGGCGGTTGCTCACCATATATTCTTGCTTGTGCCTACTGGAAGGGCTAAAGATTTAGTAAATCAGGAATTAGACGCGCAGCAATACGAAGATACATTGCACTGGTTTTATAATCAACATGATAAAGTTCCTCTTCAGCTAAAAGCTACATGCGCTCCTCAATACTATAGAATTATCAGGCAGGAGGAACGTGCTAGGGGCCGAAATGTAAGCTTTAAAACTCATGGGCTTGATGCGGTTACAAGGGGATGCATGGCCGGTGTTTCTTACTGCTTTATATCCAATGAAGGAATTGTGCAACCTTGCGGCTACTTAGAGCTAAATTCTGGAGATTTGAGGGAGTCGACCTTTCTGAATATATGGGAAAATTCACCTATTTTCAAAGACCTTCGCGATTTTTCAAAGTATAAGGGCAAGTGCGGGCGATGTGAATACATTCATGTTTGTGGCGGGTGCAGGGCAAGGGCTTATGCTGCTACCGGAGATTACCTGTCTGAGGAGCCATTGTGTGCGTACAATCCATCATGAGGTTAAAAATAAAGACGCTGTGCGCTCAAGTAGCCACAGTCTCACAAAGCATAGAAATATCTTTTTGTTTTTAATCACCCCTCCCTTTTGATTTAGTTCATCCATAGTAGGGGAGTAAAAAGGATGATTAAAGGTCGATTTCATAATCTTTGTGAGTCAGTGTATCGGCGCGAAGATACCTGAGTAGTTAGGTAAAAATGATGTAGAGGCTTTTTCATGGATGATATTGATAGAAAAATTTTAAACGAAATTCAGGCATGTTTTCCTATTACTGAGAGGCCATATAAATACTTAGGGGATAAGCTAGACTGTACTGAGGATGAGATTTTTTTACGGGTTAAACGACTAATAAAGGATGGCATAATACGGAGAATAGGCGGAAGCTTTAGCCCCAAGAAACTTGGCTTTGTAAGCACCTTGTGTGCCGCTAAAGTGCCGGAAGATAAGATTGAAAAATTTGTTGAGGTAGTTAATAAATACTCAGGTGTAACGCATAATTATTTTAGGGACCATGAATATAATATCTGGTTTACCTTTATAGCCCCTGACATGAACCTTATAAAAAATCATATCGGTCAAATAGTCAGATCTACCGGGGTTAATGATATATTGAATCTTCCGTCCCTTAAAACCTACAAGATACTTGTTGATTTTCATATTTCGTAGTCATAACTTTACGAATGGTGGGAAAAACTGGGAGATTATATAAGACGTTCAGAAACTATCATGCCTCATCATTGCTAGAGTGGCAAAAGGAGAGGAGGGGCATTTACCAGGTAAAGACCAGGAAATTGGATAATGATAAAGGTAATGCAGGGTTTAATGGCTGTTATTATTCTGTATCTAATCTATCAAGGATGGCCTCCTGTCTCTCTTCACTCATTAATCCCTCCTCAACAAGCAGGTTTCCAATTCCATCTTCTCTTAAGGTATCAACGGCTAATATTTGATAGTCAGATTTTCCCTTTGTAGAAAAGATGGTGTATTCTAATGTGTATTTTGATTTTTTAAGCAGCCTGAAGTTTATACCTTCACCTACAATAATGATATGATAACTTAACAGGAAATAAAATAAGGCTCCTAAGAAAGCGAAAATAAAACATTTTTTTACAAAAGGCATTGGCATAGGTTTCCTTAATACACTATAAGCTTGCTAAGCTACAAACCCTCAATGAAGATATTTTACAAAATATTCATTAGCCGTATGCAAGAGGTTTTTTACAAAAACAATAAATAGTATTGATTATCAAAGGGTAGAATGCTAAAGATAAATTAGATATACATATACTGTTAAATAACCTCGATGTTAGTAAATACCACGTAGGCTTTTTCATGCCAATTGTAACTTCCTATAATTTTAATAGATATAAAATGATTACAGAGCATTAATAGTATCTTGATTTTTATTTGATAATATGTATGTTAGCTTATTAATTGGTTTTTACTATTACAATTGTCATGGTAAATATATATGGTATCTTTTTTAAATTCATCTTAATCTTGACGCATTATTTCTATGGTGGGCGATGCGGGACTCGAACTCGCGACCTCTGGTTCCGGAGACCAACGCTCTATCCACCTGAGCTAATCGCCCGTATATTTTAATAGATTATTTAATAAAAAATATCAAGGGATAAGGCCTTTATTCGAGAAATTTAATATACCATAAAAATAGTACTGATAACGTTAATTTTTTTTGACTTCCATATTTTACCCCGACAGCAGAAAGCCACGGCTTTAGCCGTGGATGAATGCGCCTATAGTCGGGATGT